>NZ_JBFTPZ010000028.1:0-175221 GCF_056398745.1 Paenibacillus sp. 01T424
GAATAAACGCTGTACAGCATTAACGCAACAGAATAATTAATTGAATAAACGCGTTAGTGTGTTAAAGAACAGTGTATAAAAGTAATTATAAACAAAAATTTACAGCTTACATATTCTTGATAAATAATTAACATGGTTGTATAGTGAAATTTATTATTATATTTAAACTCATTGTTTAAATGGGGAAAATGTTTAGCATTGCTCAAGAGGATACGTATATTTGCATTGGACAAGCTAGAAGAAGATGCAAACGTTTGTGTACAAAGCGAGTAAGTTGGACGATTTTGCCTTGTTGAACTGAGCAGAAAAAAAACGGGAGGATTACAATGAGAACAAGAAAGTCTGCTTTATCATTTATTGCTGCTTTACTCATTCTTGCTATTGTCGCTGTTGGTTGTACGCCTAAAGAAGAAACAGGCAACAACGGTGCTACGAACGGCGCAACAAACGGCGCTACAAATGGAGGAGCATCCGAAGCGAAAGTTTTCAGAATGAACATTCACTCTGAGCCTTCGACACTTGACCCGGCACTTATGGAAGACAACGTATCAGGTACACTTGCAACTGGTATCTACGAGGGACTTACTCGTAAAAACGAGAATGGTGAATCCATTCCTGCAACAGCTGAAAGCTGGGTAAAATCAGAAGACGGCAAAACCTACACATTTAAAATCCGCAAAGACGCAAAATGGAGTAACGGCGACCCTGTTACTGCAAATGACTACGAATTCTCTTGGAAGCGCGCGCTTGATCCAGCTGTAGGTTCAACTTACGCGTACCAATTCTACTACATCGTTGGCGCACAAGATTATAACGAAGGCAAAACGACAAACACAGACGCTGTGGGTATCAAAGCTCTTGATGCTCAAACGCTTGAAGTTAAACTCGTTTCACCTACACCATACTTCTTGAGCCTTACATCATTCTATGTTTACAACCCTGTTCATCCTTCTGTGAAGGACAACGAGGCTTGGGCTGCTGATGCTAAAACAATCATCGGTAACGGTCCTTTCAAAATGAGCGAATGGCAGCACAATACTTCCATTAAGCTTGTTCCTAACGAAAACTACTACGATAAAGCACAAGTGAAATTTGCAGGCGTTGACTTCACAATGATCGCTGAATCTGCAACTGAACTTGCTAACTACGAGACAGGCAAACTTGATTACACTGGTAAACCAACTGGTGAAATCCCAGCTGAGCAAATTCCGGTTCTAAAAGAATCTAAAAAAGACGAGATCGTTACTAAAGGTATCGCAAGCTCGTACTACTACCAATTCAACACAGAAGAAGTTCCTTTCAACAACGTAAAAGTACGTAAAGCACTTGCAATGGCGATTGATCGTCAAGCAATCGTTGAGAGCGTAACAATGGCCGGCGAAGTTCCTTCGTTTGGTTTTGTACCACCAGGCATCATCGGTTTGAAAGAAGATTACCGTAACGAAGTGAAGGATGATTTCTTTACTGAAAATGTTGACGAAGCAAAAACATTGCTTGCTGAAGGTCTAGCTGAGCTTAAGCTTGCTAAGTTCCCTAAAGTAACATTGACGTTCAACACAAGCGACGGCCACAAGAAAATTGCTGAAGCAATCGTTGAAATGTGGCGTCAAAACCTTGGTATCGAAGTTGGTATCGAGAACCAAGAGTTTGCTGTTCTATTGAAAAACCGTACTGCAATGAACTATCAAATCGCTCGCGCAGGTTGGGGAGCTGACTACAACGATCCAATGACTTACTTGGATATGTTCGTAACTGGCGGCGGTCAAAATAATACAGGTTTTGCTTCACCTGAATACGACGCTTTGATCAAAAAAGCGAATGCAAGTGGAGATCAAGCTGAACGTATTGCGGCTATGACTGAGGCAGAAAAAATTCTTATGGAATACATGCCGATCATGCCAATTTACTACTACAGCAACGTTTACATGCTTAAACCTGGATTCAAGAACATCTTCTTGGACTACAAAGGGGACATCGACTACACAAGAGGTTTCTACGAAGCGAAATAGTCGTCCTTCCAGCACCTGAAGCTAGGGATATATGCGGGGTGTCCGCATATATCCCTTTCTTGTTGACAGATTCAGGCTTTATCACTTTTTAGCATTACTTCTTGTTTATATTCTGTAAGGAGGTGTCCATTGCGTTGATAAAATATGTATCCAAGAAGTTTCTGTCCATGTTTGTCTCGTTGTTTGTTCTTGCGTCCGCTACGTTCTTTCTTATGAAAATTATCCCGGGCGATCCCTTCATTAGGGAGAAGGCTATTCCCGAGAAAATAAGGGAGCACCTCTTGCAAATGTACGGCCTTGATCAGCCGGTATGGAAACAATACTTGATGTATTTGAACAATTTGCTTCATGGCGACTTAGGGATGTCAATGAAGCAGCAATATATGTCCGTTACTCGTATTATTAAAGAAAGCTTTATTTACTCTGCGCAAATCGGCCTTTTTGCCGTTATTGTGTCGCTAGCATTAGGTTTGATTCTGGGCATCATTGCGGCTCTTAATCATCGTAAATTTTTGGATAGCTTTACGATTGTTATTGCAGTGCTTGGGGTATCGATCCCCAACTTTTTGGCAGCATCGATTTTACAGTTCGTCCTAGGCAGCAAGCTGCGTTGGCTCAATGTATCGGGACTTAACGATCCTACAGATTTTATTATGCCTGTTCTTGCGCTTTCGTTTCTTCCGGCTGCATTTATCGCGCGTCTGACGCGCTCAACAATGCTAGAAGTACTATCCGCTGATTATATTAAGACCGCTCGTGCTAAAGGTCTCAGCGGCCGCATTATCTTGGTTCGTCATGCTCTACGCAATGCTATTTTGCCAGTAGTAACTTATATCGGACCGATGACCGCTAACATTATTACCGGTTCTGTCGTTGTCGAACAAATTTTTGGTATAGGTGGAATTGGGAAATATTTTGTACAAAGTATTACTAACCGCGACTATACGCTCATAATGGGGCTTACTTTATTTTATGGAATTATCCTGATGGTTGCGCGGTTCTTGACTGACGTTGCTTATGGCTTTGTCGATCCGCGTATCAAGCTAACAAGAGGAGGCGGAAAAGGATGAAGGATAAGACCTTTACGCCGGATCAATTCGCAAAGCTGAACAAAGATGAGAAGCACACGGAAGTAGTTGTTCGTGAGAGTATCTCAGCATGGAAAGATGCTTGGCTGCGTTTGCGTTCCAACAAAATAGCCATGTTCAGCTTAATAGTTTTGCTTATCGTCTCCCTTACGGCGATTTTTGGCCCGATGATATCGGAGCAGGATTTTCAAACGAATCACTTGAAAGAAAAAAATCTGGGCCCTAACGCTACCTACTGGTTTGGTACAGATGATCTCGGACGGGATCTATTCACCCGTACTTGGATGGGTGCTGGAATATCTCTGCAGGTTGGTATATATGCTGCATTAGCTGACTTGGTACTCGGAGTTATTATCGGCGGGATTATGGGCTATTTCGGCGGACGTGTCGATGAGATACTGAACCGTTTTTGTGAAATTCTATACTCCATTCCAAGCATGCTTATTATCATTCTTTTGATTGTCATATTAGAGCCAAGTATGTTCACGATCGTGCTTGCGCTTAGTATAACCGGTTGGATCAGTATGGCTTGGATTGTGCGCGGCCAGATCATGCAGCTCAAAAATCAAGAATACGTTATGGCAGCTCAAGCGCTCGGCGCAAGCACTCCACGTATTCTATTCAGACATCTTATTCCAAACGCAATGGGTCCGATTATCGTAACGTTGACGCTTACTGTTCCAAGTGCGATCTTCGCAGAGGCATTCCTCAGCTTCTTGGGACTAGGTGTTCAATCCCCGGCTGCGTCTTTGGGTACGATGATAAATGATGCAATTAAAGCATGGACACTGTATCCGTGGAGAATGATTTTCCCAGCAGCAGTTATAAGCATTACGATGCTTTGCTTTAATATTTTTGGCGATGGTCTGAGAGATGCGCTTGATCCGAAAATGAAGAAGTAGGAGGTGGTCAATGATGGAGAAATTACTTGAAGTAAAAGACCTTCGTGTTAATTTCAAAGTTCGAGGCGGTATCGTTAAAGCGGTTCGCGGTGTGAATTTTCACGTCAATAAAGGCGAGGCAGTAGCCATCGTTGGGGAGTCCGGTTGCGGCAAAAGTGTAACTGCACAATCGCTCATGCGTTTGATTCCATCGCCTCCGGCCGATACTAAAGGATCGATTATGTTTAAAGGCCAAGAAATTTTGAAAATGTCCAATAATCAAATGGAGGACATTCGTGGTAAAGAGATGGGGATGATCTTTCAGGATCCAATGACCTCTCTTAACCCTACGCTAACGATTGGCCGTCAAATTACAGAGGGACTAATCAAGCATCAAGGAATAAGCGGTGCAAAAGCGACTGCACGCGCGATTGAGATGCTTGATCTTGTAGGTATTCCGAACCCTGCTTCACGAGTTAATCAATATCCGCATCAGTTCTCTGGGGGTATGCGTCAACGGGCGATGATTGCTATCGCGCTTGCATGCAATCCATCGCTTCTTATTGCGGATGAGCCAACAACGGCGCTAGACGTTACAATTCAAGCGCAAATTATGCGAGTCATGAAGGACTTGCAGCAAAAGCTTGGCACTTCTATTATTCTTATTACGCATGATTTAGGCGTTGTAGCAGATATGTGTGATCGCGTTATCGTTATGTATGCAGGCAAGGTTGTGGAAACCGGTACGAAATGGGAGATTTTCAAAAACCCTAAGCATCCTTATACAAGAGGCTTGCTGCGCTCCCTTCCTCGTCTTGACCAGAAGAAGGAAGAGCCGTTGGTACCGATTTACGGTATGCCGCCGGATTTGATTAAGCCGCCGACTGGCTGCAGCTTCTGTGCTCGCTGTGATGAAGCCATGCGGGTTTGCGTGGACAATGATCCTGAATTGCTCCCAGTGGACGGCAATGAGAATCATGAGTCGGCATGCTGGCTAGCACATCCTTATGCAAATCGGGAGGTGTCAGTATGAGTGCGCCATTAATTGAAATTAATAATTTGCGTAAATCGTTTAATTTAGGCGGAGGAGCGACGCTCCACGCTGTTAATGATATATCTTTCTCCATCAAAAAAGGAGAAACGGTCGGCGTAGTTGGTGAGTCCGGCTGCGGAAAATCAACAGCTGGTCGTACTATTATGCGGCTGTATGAACCAACTAGCGGCGGTGTTAACTTCGACGGGCAAGATATCTATAAGCTGAAGGGTCCTAAGCTAAAAGAGCTTCGCCGTGATATGCAAATGATATTCCAAGATCCTTACGCATCATTAAACCCGCGTATGACGGTTATGGACATCATCGGAGAAGCGCTTGATATTCACAAGCTTGTTGCAAGCAAGAAAGAACGCAAGCACAGAGTAGAGAACCTGCTTGATGTCGTAGGTCTTAATCCAGACCACGCTACAAGGTATCCGCATGAATTCTCTGGCGGTCAAAGACAGCGTATTGGTATTGCGCGCGCGCTTGCCGTTGATCCGCGCTTCATCATTGCAGATGAGCCGATCTCAGCGCTCGACGTATCTATCCAAGCGCAAGTTGTTAACTTGATGATGGATCTACAGCGCAAGATGGGTTTAACTTACTTGTTTATCGCGCATGATTTGTCCATGGTTAAGCATATAAGCGATCGTGTAGCCGTTATGTATCTTGGTAAAATCGTTGAGCTTGCAGAGAGCAGCGAGTTGTATGCGAGCCCTGCTCACCCTTATACAAGGGCTCTGCTTTCGGCTATTCCAATTCCAGACCCGGAGATTGAAGCGACTCGTGAGCGTATTGTATTGACTGGCGATTTGCCTAGCCCAATCAATCCGCCTACAGGCTGCCAGTTCCATACGCGTTGTCCGATTGCGACAAACAAATGCAAGGTGGATGAGCCAGCTCTGCTTGAAGTGAGAAAAGGGCATTTTGCTGCTTGTCACTATGCGTCAGTTTAATCATTATCAATTATCTTGCATAAAGCTAGTTGTGAATAAGTTTTTGAAAAAAGATGGAGCAAGGATGATTCCTGCTTCATCTTTTTTTGTTTTTAGTAGATTGTGCACAAAAATGTTGATAACATGTGGACAATTGTGGATAACTCATGCCAAAAATGTGGATAGTTTATCGTTTAAACGTTTTTTCAATAATTAATTTATTATTTTTATACTGATTGTGGATAGAAGTTTACATGATGACTTCAAGGCTCACTATATAAGCTTGAGGAGAGCGGCTTCGCCGTGTGTAAGTGCAAGGAGCAGGATCGTAGAGCGGTTGTACTGGACATTGCGGGGTTAACAGAGGGAAACTCTCCCGTATCATAAAGCAGGCATACAGGGCAGTACAGCGCTGTTTAAAGGCTTCTATTCAGAAGAGAGCCTCGATTTTATGTGTGACCTTCATTATTCTCTTGTTTACCATGCAAATGTTCATAACCGCTTGGCGGTTTTTTTTATTCTGTAGGGAAACAGCGATGACCCGTGCGATTAGGAGATGTGTTAATATATGGGTAAGACGAACCGACGTGGGAGGAAGAGATGGGGAGTTTAGTGATTATTCCAATTATATTTGTGATAGTACTGATTATCATCGTCGTATTTGCAATTTCGAGAACCTCAAAATTTATCGAACAATCAGGCGGCAGAGGCCGAGAATATGCTGGCCGTACCAATGCGTTTACACCTTGGCCAAATGCCGAGCTGCCGACTGCACTTGGCGTGCCGTACGGGCACCCTGCGAGAACCGCGGCGGAACGCTTGGAGTCCGCGCTAGGTATCGATTTTGAGAGCCGAGTGAAGGACAGGGTATTAAAGGAATTCCCAAAAATATCAGATAAAGAATGGAATTGGACCTGGTTTGAGCTGAAGCGATATTTTCTTATGTGCGGCATCATGCGCAGTGTTCCTATGTATAGCAAGCAGGTTGATGCGGTATGGCATGAAATGCTTATGTTCACGAGGGAGTATGAACAGTTTTGCATGAAATTCTCCGGCGCAATGATTCATCATGCACCTCATGCGCCAGGTGCGCAGCCGCTCCCGGGAGAAAGAGCGATGTTCGACTGGGCTTATGGCGAGCTGTTTGGGCAGGCTCCGGTTAGCGGCAGAATATGGGGAGCCTTTTACCGAACGCAAATGTCGGAGCAACGGCTGGAGGAGCTTGCTGGCTGGAGTACAGAAGAGCTGCGCAAGCAATGGTTTAACGTGAGTACGACAGAGAGACACTCTGATTTGAAAGCGACAGCTAACTATATGATAGATAGGGCCAAATCTCAGCTTTTGGCTGCTGGAAAGGGCAAAGCGCCTTACGGGAAAGAGCCTAGCTCCGCGAGCAGCTATGGGTATGATCCTGTTTTAGGAGCAACCGGCCTATTATCAGGTCTTCTCATTTACAATTCTATATCGCACCCGAATGATTTTGCCCAGCAGATGGATCAAGCTCAAAATGAAGAGGAACGTAAAGCGAATGGAAGCGGTGGAGACGGCGGCGGATCATCCTGCGGCGGCGGAGGCTGCAGCAGTTAAAAGGAATATACTTACAGCGGCCTGTGACTCCTAATTTTGGAATCACTGGCCTTTATTTGCGAAAACATAAAACTCAAGATGCAAGGGCTTGTTTACAATGCTATAATATACGGGATTGTGTGAAGACTACTATACAATAACAACAACAAACGGGAGGAATACGGCTCCATGAGCAAAGTAATTATTTGCGACCATCCGTTAATTCAGCATAAGCTGACTTTTATTCGGAATAAAGAAACGAATACAAAAGATTTTCGGGAATTGGTTGATGAAGTTGCAACATTGATGTCTTACGAAATTACGAGAGAAATACCGCTTGATACGATTAAGGTGCAGACGCCTGTAGCCGAGACGGATTCGAAGGTTGTATCCGGAAGAATGCTTGGGCTTGTGCCTATTTTGCGCGCTGGTCTTGGGATGGTTGACGGTATATTGAAGCTGATTCCATCGGCAAAGGTAGGGCATATCGGTCTAGCGAGAGATCATGAAACGCTCCAGCCTAAAGAGTATTACATTAATTTGCCTACAGATGCACCGAATCGTCTGCTTATTGTTATCGATCCGATGCTTGCTACGGGCGGCTCTGCTATCGCAGCGATCAATTCACTGAAAAATCATAATTGCGATCAAATTAAATTAATGTGTCTTATTGCTGCTCCGGAGGGTGTGAAGGCTGTTCAAGAAGCGCATCCTGATGTCGATATTTATATCGCCGCACTCGATGAGCGTCTGGATGAAAGAGGCTACATCATCCCTGGTCTAGGCGATGCTGGAGACCGCATGTTCGGAACAAATTAGCACAGTGTCGTATGAAATGATAATAGGAGTGGAATCTTTTGTCTAAACTGAAGGTAATGACTATTTTTGGAACACGTCCGGAGGCAGTCAAGATGGCGCCGCTCGTACTCGAGCTCCAGAAGCGAGAGGATGAAATCGAATCGATCGTTTGTGTAACTGCGCAGCATCGCCAGATGCTTGATCAGGTACTCGATTTTTTTGAAATTCATCCAAATTACGATTTGAATGTGATGAAGGATCGTCAAACGTTAACGGAGACGACTGTTCGCGTGCTAGAAGGGCTTGATCCTGTTCTAACGCAAGCGAAGCCTGATATCGTGCTAGTACATGGCGATACACAGACAACGTTTCTAGCAAGTTATGCAGCGTTTCTTAAGCAAATAAAAGTTGGCCACGTTGAGGCGGGGCTTCGTACTTGGAATAAGCTTTCTCCGTATCCGGAAGAAATGAATCGGCAGCTTGCCGGCGTGCTCTCAGATGTGCATTTTGCTCCGACAGAATGGTCGGCGAACAATTTACGCAAAGAGAACAAGTCGGATGCTGCCATTTATGTGACTGGGAACACCGCGACTGATGTATTCCAATATACGGTAGATGAGTCTTTCTCGCATCCGGTCATCGACTGGGCTAAAGGGAAACGGATGATTCTCATGACAGCACATCGTCGTGAAGCGTTAGGAGAACCGCATCGCAATATTTTCAGAGCGGTGAAACGAATCGCCGACGAGCACGAAGATGTGGTAGTCGTGTATGCAGTCCACCCGAATCCTGCGGTCAGAGAGCCTGCGAATGAAATTTTGGGCGATCATCCACGTATTCGCTTGATTGATCCGCTGGATGTGTTCGAGTTCCATAACTTCTATCCACATGCTTTTATGATTATGACGGATTCCGGCGGTTTGCAAGAAGAGGCTCCATCGTTTGGCGTGCCGACTCTTGTGCTTCGCGATACGACAGAGCGTCCAGAGGGCATCGAAGCAGGAACGCTAGAGTTGGTAGGTACAAATGAGGAGCTGGTGTACAGCAGAGCTCATGCACTGCTAACCGATTCTCAGCTGTATTCTCGCATGAGTCAAGCTGCTAACCCTTATGGGGATGGCACCGCTTCCGAGCGTATTGTAGATGCGATCTTGCATCATTTTGGCAGACTAAAGGATCGTCCTGTTTCGTTCACAGAACGTTCATAGATTACACAGGAGTGATGAGCTGAGAGGCGAATGTACAGCATACAGTAGTACTGTACGGTTTCCGGGACGCACAACACCTTATGTATCAAGGGTTTTGGTCGATCAATTCACCAAAAGTTTGCAGTGATTTCAATTGACAAACGTGTTGTGGCTTGGATAAAATAAATGAGGATTGACAGGGGTATGAACCATGAATAAAAAGGACAGAAGGGACAATCCACTGCTCGCAGCCGGACTAGTCGGCGCACTCGGATTGCAAGTCGCTGTATGTATCTTTTTAGGCTATTGGATCGGCTCTTCTCTCGGGAACCGTTTTGGGGACGCGAAGGGATGGACGCTCGGTGGCATACTGGTCGGTCTGGCTGTCGGACTACTCTCAGCCATTCTGCTTGTTAAGAAGGTTATGGAGGACGCCGATGGATAAAATAATGAAGACAGCATTACGTACGCTTATTTATGCAATGGCGGTATGCCTAATTGTATGGGCTTTCTTGCCGGACTGGCGTACGGTGTCTCTCGGTCTTCTTGTGGGATTGGCAGCAAGTTCCATGAATGCGTTTTTACTAAGACGCAGAGTAGAAATGGTCACCCTAGGAGCAGCGGGGGTTGGACCACGCAAGAGAGGTCTTGGTCTAGGAAACCGCATCGCAACAGTGTTGTTGGTTGCCATGATCGCCTATCGTTTTCCGGAGGATCTCAGCATGCCGGCCGCGTTAGCTGGCTGTATGGTCATGCCGTTTATTCTTTTGGTAGCAGCATATATTCACAATAAACGACAATCTTAGCGGAAAGGGGTGAAAATTTTAGATGCATGAATTTCCGGTGATGCCACTGGGGCCGTTTAATATTGACATTTCGACCTTGGTAGCACTTGTGGTTTCAGTCATTGTGACGTTCTTGATCGCTAAGCTGGCTGTTCGCAACCTTTCGGTGGACAACCCTTCGAAGATGCAGAACTTTTTGGAATGGGTCGTTGATTTCGTTCAAAACTTTATTTCAAGCACAATGCCTGCAAAACGAGTCAGACCGTTCATTTCTTTAGGAATGACGCTGATTATGTTCATTTTCATCTCCAACCTGCTCGGTTTGCCTTTCGGTATCGTAACCGAAACTAGTACTGTTAATGAAAGTATCGGTGTTACGCAGGAATTATTGGATGAGAAGCATGGTCATATTGAACTTGCTTGGTGGAAATCGCCAACTGCTGATATTTCAGTAACGGCAGGGTTAGCGCTTATCGTATTCGTAATCGTCCATTTCCTTGGTCTGAAACAGAATAGAAAGCACTACTTGAAACATTATTTCCATCCTTACCCAGTATTTTTCCCAGTTAACCTTATTGAGACAATCGCTAAGCCAGTAACACTTGCGCTTCGGTTGTTCGCTAACATCTTCGCGGGTGAAGTACTAATTGCAACAATTCTGATGATGGGCTGGATTGGTACGCCGTTCCTGGTTGCATGGCAGGGCTTCAGTCTTTTTGTAGGCGGTATACAGGCTTTCTTGTTCACGATTCTCACGATGGTATATATTTCACAAGCTGCCATTCACGATGAAGAGGAAGCACATTAATTTTCGCTTTATGCCTTAATTCAACATTGAGGTTGGTTATACAAAAAAACAACAATTTTCGAGGAGGATTTTAAAAATGGAATTATTAGCAGCAGCTTTGGCAGTAGGTTTGGGTGCAGTTGGCGCGGGTGTAGGTAACGGTATGATCGTTAGTAAAACAGTTGAAGGTATCGCTCGTCAGCCTGAACTTCAAGGTAAATTGCAAACAACAATGTTCATCGGTGTAGGTATCGTCGAAGTTGTGCCTATCATCGGCGTAGTTATCGGCTTCTTGGCTTTCTTCCAAGCTTAATAACTGAAATTGGCGGGGAAGGCCTTAGCCCTCTTCGCCTTCGTTATGATTAAGACAATATTGTGGTGAGAAAGGAGCGGCATCTATGTCATGGCATTGGGAATCAACAGTAATCGCAATGGTTGCATTTGGTGTTTTGTACTGGTTACTCAGTAAGTACGCATTTGGACCATTATTCGAAGTAATGGAGAAGCGCAGAGAGCTTGTGCTTGAACAAATGAATACAGCTGAGAACAGTCGTAAAGCAGCTGAGCAGCAAATGGAAGAGCAGAAGGCTGCACTCCAACAAGCTCGCAAAGAAGCTTACGAAATTATTGAACAATCCAGAACAACGAGCTCGAAGCAAGCAGACGAGATCGTTCAAACAGCAAAAACAGAAGCATCCCGTCTGAAAGACGATGCTCTCAAAGATATCGAAAGCGAGAAAAACAAAGCAATTGCAGCGCTTCGTACTGAAGTTGGCGGCATTTCCGTAAAAATCGCATCGAAAATTATTGAGAAGCAAGTGGATGAGAAATCACAAGAACAGCTTGTTGGTCAATATTTGAAAGAAGTTGGAAATAAATGAGCCGCGATGCAGTCGTAGCGAAGCGCTACGCTAAAGCACTGTTCGAGGTTGCACAGCAGCAAAAGGTTGTTTCAGAGGTTCAGGAGCAGCTTAAGCAGATCGTGCAAGCTCTTGAGCAGGACGCTGACATTGAAAAGTTCCTGTCTGTTCCAAGTATTGCTCCAGAACAAAAGATTGCCGTTCTAAAAGCAGCATTCGGCGATCGTGTATCTGCACTGGTATTCAACACCGTACAGATTCTTATTACTCGCAGACGCCAAGATATTATTGCTGAGGTTTATGCAGCATATACGAAGGTTGCGGGAGATTCGCTCGGTCAAGCACACGCTACGGTTTATTCCGCACAAGCTTTGTCTGATGCTGAGCTTGCTAACGTAGCGGCGCAGTTCGGACAATTGACTGGCAAAGCTATTATTGCTGAGCAAATAGTAGAACCTTCATTGCTAGGTGGCGTACAAGTACGCATCGGCGACCGTCTTTATGATGGAAGCTTGTCCGGCAAGTTGGAACGTTTACAAAAATCGTTTAAAATCTAATGCACTGTAGATAGGGGTGAACGAATTGAGTATCAGACCTGATGAAATCAGCACGCTGATTAAACAACAGATCGAAAATTTTAAATCCGAAATTCAAGTCGTAGACGTCGGCACCGTAATCAATGTCGGTGACGGTATCGCCCGCGTACACGGTTTGGAAAATGCGATGCAGGGTGAATTGCTCGAATTCTCAAACGGTGTAGTCGGTATGGCTTTGAACCTCGAAGAAAGCAACGTCGGTGTCGTTATCCTTGGACCATACACGGATATTCGCGAAGGCGATCAAGTTAAACGTACAGGCCGTATCATGGAAGTACCTGTCGGCGAAGAGCTTCTTGGCCGCGTAGTAAATCCACTTGGACAGCCACTAGATGGTAAAGGTCCAATCAACACGACTCAATTCCGTGCGATTGAATCTCCAGCACCAGGCGTAATTGACCGTAAATCGGTTCATGAGCCTATGCAAACAGGTATGAAAGCTATCGACGCAATGGTACCAGTAGGCCGCGGACAACGTGAGCTTATCATCGGTGACCGTCAAACGGGTAAAACATCCATTGCAATCGATGCAATCATCAACCAAAAAGGCAACGGCGTAAAATGTATTTATGTAGCTGTTGGTCAAAAGCAATCCACTGTTGCAAACGTAGTGGAAACACTTCGTCGCCACGGTGCTCTTGAATACACGATCGTAGTAACTGCTGGTGCATCTGAGCCGGCTCCATTGCTCTTCCTAGCTCCTTATGCTGGTTGTACAATGGGTGAGTACTTCATGTATAAAGGCGAGCACGTTCTTGTTATCTACGATGATCTATCGAAACAAGCTGCTGCTTACCGTGAGCTTTCCCTATTGCTTCGTCGTCCACCGGGTCGTGAAGCATACCCAGGTGATGTATTCTACCTTCACTCCCGTTTGCTAGAGCGTGCGGCTAAACTAAGCGACGCTAGAGGCGGCGGCTCAATGACGGCATTGCCATTCATTGAGACACAAGCATCAGACGTATCGGCATACATTCCTACGAATGTTATCTCGATTACAGACGGTCAAATCTTCCTAGAAGCAGATCTGTTCTACTCCGGTCAGCGTCCAGCGGTTAACGTTGGTATCTCTGTATCCCGTGTAGGTGGTTCCGCTCAAATCAAAGCAATGAAAAAGGTTGCTGGTACGCTTCGTCTGGATCTTGCGGCTTACCGTGAGCTTCAAGCGTTCTCGCAGTTCGGTTCCGACCTTGACAAATCGACGCTAGCTCGCCTTAACCGCGGTGCGCGCACGATGGAAATTCTTAAACAAGACGTTAACAAGCCGATGCCTGTTGAGAAGCAAGTTATCTCAATCTTCTCTGCTGTTAAAGGTCATTTGGATGAGATTCCAGTTGGCGATATCCTTCGCTTTGAGGAAGAGTTCCACGCGTACCTCGATTCGAACAGCCCTGAAATTGGCCAATCGATCCGCGATACTAAGGATCTTGTTGCTGACAACGAGAAAGCTCTCGTTGAAGCTATCAATAAATTTAAGAAAAGCTTCTCTGTATCGGCATAATTAAGCATATACGGGTGAAACTTATACCTTCTTATAATCCAATATAAATCGAAGCCCGTTCTTTATGTTCGGGCCTAGATAACTTTCTCCACCAACACCAGGCTTTGGAGCAGGTCCAAAGCAACAAAGGCGGGTGAAACCAAATGGCAAAAGGTATGCGCGATATTAAACGCGAAATCAAGAGTAAACAAAATACGAAGCAGATTACGAAAGCAATGGAGATGGTTGCCGCTTCCCGCCTAAGAAAGGCACAAGAAGCAGCGCAAGCATCACGCCCATATGCTGAGAAGCTGAAGGAAGTTGTAGCAAGCATCGCAGCTGGCACTAAAGATGTGAAGCATCCGATGCTAGAGAAGCGTCCAGTGAAAAAAACGGGTTATCTCGTTATTACATCGGACCGTGGACTAGCGGGCGGCTACAATGCGAATATTCTTCGTAAAGTAACACAAACGATTCGAGAGAATCATAAGTCGACGGATGAATATGTATTGTTCGTTATCGGACGGAAAGGTCGCGACTATTTCCGCCGCCGCAATATGACAATCGTTGAGGAAGTTATCGGCTTGCCGGATGCTCCTACATTCGCAGACATTAAATCGGTTGCTTATTCAGCCGTTAATATGTTCTCAGAAGGCGCTTATGATGAGTTGTACTTGTACTATAACGAATTCGTTAATGCGATTACTCAAGTGCCGACAGACGTACGTTTGCTGCCTCTTGCAGAAGTAGGCGGGAACACGGCTGTCACATCGTATGAATACGAGCCATCACCGGAGGGCGTGCTTGAAGTGCTGCTGCCTAAATATGCGGAAACGCTCATTTACAGCGCAGTTCTAGACGGAAAAGCAAGTGAGTTCGGGGCACGTATGACTGCCATGGGAAGCGCCACGAAAAACGCGACGAAAATCATCAACCAATTGACGCTCACTTACAATAGGGCGCGTCAAGCAGCGATTACACAAGAAATTTCTGAGATCGTTGCTGGGGCAAATGCTCAATCTTAATATATACACTGCAAGGGCCAGGCGCTTGCGATAAGCTGACCGGCGTGCAGTTACAAGAAGGAACCAGGAGGGAAAACCATGAAAAAAGGACATGTTGTATCCGTCATGGGTCCGGTCGTAGACTTAGAGTTCGAACGCGGCAATTTGCCGGAAATTTTGAACGCTGTCAAAATCGAGCAAAAGGGCGAAGCAGGCGGCATTGATATTAACTTGACGCTTGAAGTAGCCGTTCACCTCGGTGACAATAAGGTACGTGCCGTAGCTATGAGTACGACAGACGGTCTTGTACGCGGTATGATTGCCGTAGATACAGGCGCACCTATTACTATTCCGGTTGGTGCTTCTACGCTTGGTCGCGTATTTAACGTGCTAGGCCAACCGATTGACGAAGCTGGCGATGCTTCATCGGTAGTTAACCTTCCGATTCACCGCGCAGCACCTGCTTTCGACGAATTGTCCACGCAAGCGGAAATTCTTGAAACAGGAATTAAAGTAATCGATCTTCTCGCTCCATACGCAAAAGGCGGTAAAATCGGCCTCTTCGGCGGCGCGGGCGTAGGTAAAACGGTTACGATTCAAGAGCTTATCAACAACATCGCACAAGAGCACGGCGGTATCTCCGTATTCGCGGGTGTTGGTGAGCGTACTCGTGAAGGTAATGACCTTTACCACGAGATGAAAGATTCCGGCGTACTAAGCAAAACAGCGATGGTATTCGGACAAATGAATGAGCCGCCAGGCGCACGTCAACGCGTTGCTTTGACTGGTCTGACAATGGCTGAGTATTTCCGTGACGAAGAAGGAAAAGACGTACTATTGTTCGTCGATAACATCTTCCGTTTCACACAAGCAGGCTCCGAGGTTTCGGCCCTTCTAGGCCGTATGCCTTCCGCGGTAGGTTACCAGCCAACATTGGCAACTGAAATGGGTCAATTGCAAGAGCGTATTACGTCTACGAAAAAAGGTTCGGTTACTTCGATCCAAGCGATCTATGTACCTGCTGATGACTATACGGATCCAGCTCCAGCAACGACATTTGCCCACTTGGATGCTACAACGAACTTGGAGCGTAAAATTTCCGAGATGGGTATCTTCCCAGCGGTTGATCCACTCGCGTCATCTTCACGTATCCTAAGCCCATCTGTTTTGGGTGCAGAACACTATAACGTAGCTCAAGGCGTTAAGAAAATTCTTCAGCGCTACAAAGAGCTTCAAGATATTATCGCAATCCTTGGTATGGATGAGCTAAGTGAAGAAGATAAATTGACCGTGTCTCGCGCACGTAAAATTCAACTATTCCTTTCTCAACCGTTCCACGTTGCTGAGCCGTTCACAGGAACTAAAGGTAAATATGTACCTGTAAAAGAATCGGTTCGCAGCTTTAAAGAAATTCTCGAGGGCAAACATGACGACCTTCCGGAAGAAGCTTTCCGATATGTTGGTGTGATTGAAGAAGCCGTGGAGAAAGCCAAAACGCTTTAATAGCGAAAGGCGGGAGGAATCCACATGAGTTCTTTTTTAGTAGAGATTGTAACACCTGAGCGTAAAGTATACGCAGAGACTGCTAATATGGTTAGTGTAACAGGCGTGGAAGGTGAGCTTGGCATATTGCCAAATCACATTCCACTTGTCACACCGCTTCGTATTGCACCTGTCGTTATCAAACGCGGTAATCAAGTAGATGTAGTAGCAGTTAATGGAGGCTTCATCGAAGTACGCAAGGATAAGATCGTTATCCTTGCTGAGAGCGCTGAGCTTGCAACTGATATTAACGTTGAACGTGCAGAAGCCGCTAAACAGCGTGCTCAGCAGCGTCTTGCTGCGAAGCAAGACCAAGTTGATTTCCGCCGTGCAGAGCTTGCTTTGCAGCGTGCGATGAATCGTCTGCATATTAAACACAAATAAGCAACAACCACCAAAGTACTGTCAGCGCCTTTAAGGCGCTGGCGGTGCTTTTTTTATAGGAGTGAGAGGTTGAGTGTGAAGGCAGCAGCTCATATGTAACATCTCATAATGAAAGTGAATTTGAATGGTAGTTTTCAATGTCAGGTTGATTCGAATATTCGTGTTTCACCCCCTATTCGGTGTTATGTATTCTGAAATATGCGTATTTTCGACAAAAAAACTAATTATTTGTATATAATTCTCCCTAATATATGTTAATATAGTTAACATCATAGACAATGAAAATAGCGGGGGGAGAATCATATGTTTGACTGGCTAGGTATGAAAGTAGGGTTTCCGCTCTGGGTTTCATGGCAATTGAATAAAGATATGAAAACAGATGTCGAGCAAAGCTTTGAGGGGATTGCGGAGACACGTAAGGAATTGCTAACTGCATGGGCAATGGAGTATTGGAATTACATCGATCAATTGGGTGGCCAACTGACGGAACTCCTCGCTCAAAACAAAGATTTTTCTACTTCTACTGAACAGTCGCAAATAGAACGATTATTTGAAAGAACATATGCTCGAGCGATCGATATAACCGAGCTGTTTTTACTCGATGTAAAGCAAACCGTTATCAGCTCCACACATAGTCCGCATATTGGGACAATCTATCAAGAAGATAGCAGCTTGCAGCTTGGACTGAGCTACACTAAGCAGTTGAGCAACCCTCGTCGATGCTTGTTTGGGCCTTATAGTGATTCTCTCACCTTAAAGCTAGGAGCGCGTTCTTCCTCTTTTCATGACAAAATGACTCTATTATTTATGCTTCCAATTACGGTAAATGGCAGCTTTGCAGGGACGTTATGCGCCCGTGTGCCGAATGATGTACTAGGAGATTTAATTCAGCGAGAATCGGGCCACGTCTATCCGGATTCGGGTGATAATTATATCTTTATGGCGAAGGCAGGCTTGAATACTCATATAGCGCCAGGGACGGCTTTATCTCGAAGCAGGTTCGAGGATCGAACATTCACACATGGTGAAAATCTCAAGGATGGCGTAACAACTGATTGGGGCAAAGTTTCGATCAAAGAGCATACAGAGCTTGAAATTGTCTTTAATGATCCGGCAACTGGACAGCTTCATCCTGGGGTAGCGAATACCATTGCAAGCGACAGCAATCTATTCGTTGAATATCCAGGTTATTCAGATTATAGGCATATATCGGTTATTGGTAAGGGAGTGACCTTTCAGCTGCCGCATTGTCCGGACAAATGGGGGATGATGTGCGAGGGAGACTTGGAGGAAGTATACCGCATTCGCAGTATAGGCTGGAGACAACGCAAGCTGCAACTTATATCGATTACGAGTGTTAGTATTTTGTCGGCATTGCTTATGTTATTTATTGCCGTTCATGCTCCAATCTGGGTGACTGCAACAGCGGCAGGTTTATTCAATCTTGTATTTGGATTGTTATTCAGTTTTGCCTTTCAAAATAGGGAATCGAAGCGTGTCGTATCGCATCTGCGCCAAATTAATCGTTTTATTCGCATAAATGCAGAAGGAAAGGGCGATCTGACGCAGCGCTTGCAGCTTAATCGTTTTGATAATGATGAATCGAAAGAATTAGCAAAATGGATTAATAATATGATAGATTCCTTGGAAGGCATTATGCTGCAGGTTAAGCTTGCCTCCTCTGATGTTCTATCCAGCCAGTTTGTCCTAAACGAATCAGCGGCTGTCACTTCAGCTTCAACGGAGCGAGTCAGCGGAAAAGTATCTGATATGATTGGAAGCATTAGATTGCAATTGAAGGATATTGATATGGCGAAGGATGCTGCAGGCGATATGCAGGCAACGCTGAAACAGATCGAAGAGCAGGCAGCTGGGCAGATTGAGGTAGCCAAAGCAGAGGTTGATCGCATCGGAGACAAGATGCTCCACATTTCTGCCAAGGTAGGCGAAACCAACGGAACAATCCATAAATTTATGGATACGGTGCAAGAAATACAAGGAGTCTTGCATGTCATTGAAGAAATATCGGCACAAACGAATTTATTAGCGCTTAATGCATCGATCGAGGCAGCAAGGGTTGGTGAGCAAGGCAGAGGTTTTGCCGTTGTAGCGTCGGAAATTCGCAAGCTTGCCGATATGACCAAAAAGTCGACCGAGGAAGTGCATGAAATTACTCGTCACATTTATGATGAAGCGAAACAAGCGTACGCTTCTATGGATGAAGGTACTCGCGTTGTTGAGGAGGGCAATCAGCTTGTAGCAGCCGCTGCTAGTACGCTTGCTTCCGCACATGCCGAGGATCATCGCAAGACGCAGGTCGTTGATGAGGTCGTGCAGCTAATGGAGAAAATCGCGCTGGTAAGTAGAGAAAATCGGAAGATTTCTTCCGATGTAGAGAGTAAAGTGCAAGAGCTCATAGGCGAAATGACGAATGTGAGACAAACGTCTCAGAGTGTGGAGTCTATAACGACGCTGCTTCAACAGCTTGTTGGCCAGTTTAAGCTGACAGAATCACGAATAAGATAAGTGAACGAGATAGGGTTGCAGAAGACCGTGTAAACGGAGCTGCGGCTCTTTTTTTTATGCGATGCATTCTTTAATCAACTAAGACTCAATACATAATTATGCCATGGAAGAGTTATCCTAAGCATCAATCCGATTGTGCAACAGAAAGGAGATGGGTAAATGTTCCGAACCTATAAGCAGGGCAATGGCAGCGCTGGCAAAAACGCTGATAAGCGTATAACCAAAGCAGAGATGCATGAAAAGGAGCAGCTTCAGCCTTTTGCGGAGAAGGCCCTTTTCACTTCTCTGGAGCAAAATATGGAGACCATGAAGCGTGAGCTGGGTGAGAGTCAGGATATTATTTATCGTGAGCTGACGTTAACGGATAGAGGCCACACGAAGGCGCTAATTGTTTATGTACAAGGGATGGTTGACGATGAACGCCTTGACCATTTTGTCATTCAACCGATGCATGGAGGCAAATACCCGGAGGAGGCTAATTTAGAGCCTGCTGAGTTGCTTGCATTTATGAAAAACAATTTGCTCTCAACCGGTATTATTAATGATATATGCGATTGGAAGCTATTGTTTCAAAAATTGTTTATGGGCTATTGCGTCATCATGATAGAGGGTGCAACTCAGGCAATAGGAACCAATGTAGTAGGTGGAGCAAGAAGAAGTGTAGAAGAACCGAAAACCGAGATGGCCATACGTGGTCCTAGAGAAGGGTTTACGGAGTCGATTAGAACAAATACATCGCTGATTCGAAGGAAGATACGAAGCCCGAAGCTGTGGATGGAGCAATGGACGATCGGAGAAATTTCACAAACCCCTGTATGTATCATGTATGTCAAAGATTTGGCGGATGAGAATGTGCTTACGGATTTAAGAGAACGTCTGGAAGAAATACAAATTGACGGCATACTTGAATCCGGTTATATCGAGGAATTAATTACGGATCAGAAGTGGTCGCCGTTTCCTACCATTATGAGTGTAGAGCGGCCGGATGCTGTAGCAGGCAATTTGCTTGAAGGCCGAATAGCGATTTTTGTTGATGGGACGCCATTTGTTCTGATCGTACCCACGATTTTAAATATGTTTTTTCAGGCTTCAGAAGATTATTATCAGCGGTTTGATATCGCGACTTTTCTGCGGCTGCTTCGTTTTGTATCCTTTTTAATTGCGCTGCTTATGCCGTCGATTTATGTCGCAATCGTTGGATATCATCAGGAAATGATACCGACTCAGCTGCTGCTAAAGCTTGCGGCACAGCGGGAGGGCGTACCTTTTCCCGCCTATTTGGAAGCTTTTATTATGGAATTTGTATTTGAAATATTACGGGAAGCCGTTGTACGAATGCCTAGTGCTGCGGGTAACACGATATCGATCGTTGGAGGTCTTGTTATCGGACAGTCGGTCGTAGAGGCAGGAATCGTCTCGCCAGCCGTCGTTATCGTCGTTTCCTTCACAGCGATTGCCAGCTTCGTATCTCCTAACTATAGTCTTGGAATTGCAGCTAGGCTGCTGCGCTTTCTGCTGCTTCTAGCAGCGTCGACACTCGGATTTTATGGAATTGGATTAGTTGTGCTGCTGCTTCTGCTGCATTTGAGCAATTTAAGATCGTTTGGCATGCCCTATATCAAACCATTCGCCCCGATGTATTTAAAGGATATGAAGGATACGCTGGTTAGGGCGCCACTTTGGATGATGCGGGAACGGCCAGAGAAGCTTGCTTCGAGTAATAGACTTAGACAAGACATTGAAACGGAGCATAGGAAGGAGCCGCAGCAATGAGCGATGGCAGCGTCAATGCAAGGAAACGGATATTTTCATTCAGGAAAATAGGACGGAAGCTCATTCTTGTATGGACAGTATGTATGCTGGCGCTATTAAACGGCTGTTGGGATTTACGTTATTTGGACAAGCTTGGCGTCGTATACGCCATAGGAGTTGACGATGACCCAACAGGAAAAAACAAGCTACAGTTGACGGTACAGGTCGTATTGCCCCAAAACGTTGCAGCGGAAACCAAAGGGGCCATTGGCGGCACTGCAGTGACGACGTTTACGGAAAAAGGGGATACATTGTTTGAGGCGATTCGAAAAATGTCGACTAAAACATCTAGACGGCTTTTTTTCTCCCACACACAAATGCTGATCGTCAGTGAAAGTATGGCTAGAAAAGGCATCTATCCCTTAGTTGATTTAATTGAGAGAAATCCAGATATACGCACTGATATTTCAGTGCTTATTACACGAGGCATGAGAGCGGAGAATTTGCTTCGATTAACGACGCAAACCGAATCTATTCCTGTTAATCAGCTTCGGGAAATAGTTGAAGTCAATCAGTCTGCGTATGCGTCGAGTTATGTCGTATTAGTCAAAGATTTAACGAGACTATTGGGAAGAGGGAAGCAGCAAGCTGTATTGCCTTCTATTCTGATAGAGGGAAATGAGGAGGTGGGACATTCAAATGACAATTTAAACAGCATTCCTGCAAAAGCGATTCCAGTGCTGTCGACTATGGCTGTTTTTCGCGATGGCAAGCTTGTTGGTTATTTGAAGTCCAAGGATTCAAGAGGTCTATCTTGGCTTCAAAATAAAGTGGAGAGCACTGTCGTAAAGCTTGGATGCCCGGAGTCAGAAGGGGAGCTCATTGTTGAGGTGCAGGATACGGCGACCGTGTATAAGGTTAAACAAGATCCGGATGGTCATCCAATTATACAGGTCCATATTAGTGTAGTGGGTGGAATTCAAGAAATCATGTGCCACGGCGTCAACATCACGGAGGAAAGTGTACTGATCAAGGTCGGCAAAATGACAGATAAAGCGATTGAGGAAGAGGTAGCGGGCACGATCAATAGCGTACAGAAGAAATTCCACACGGATGTATTAGGGTGGGGAAAAGAGGTTTATTTTCAAGAACCTAATATTTGGAGGAAAATCGAAGCGGACTGGGAAGATATTTTCCCTCAAGTGAAAAGCGAAGTCATCTGTACGACTCAAATAACAGGCTCAGGTGTACGAGGCGAATCTATATCGAAGTGAGTGATTAGCATGATGGCTCTCATTGTCCTCCTCTTATCTTCCGTTATGGTTGGAACGGCAATATGGAGAAGGAATAGCAAAAATAATCGTCAGCGTGAAGGTGGCTGGGCTTTGGTCATCTTAATCATTGGGGTTGGAATTATGGCAGCAAAGCATATGCATCTACCGATACCCAATCCGGCAGATTGGATTACAGCTATATTCTCACCTGTATATAAACCTATATTAAAGTGGATTGAAAAGGGGGCATAACATAGTTGAGCAAATTTGCGGGAATTAACAATGCCGAGATTACATCGGGGCAATGCGCCAAAATATTGTTTTTATTTGCACTAGGAAGTGCAGCGCTCATATTGCCAACAATGGTGACGTCGATTGCCAAGCAGGATGGATGGATTTCAATGGTGCTCGCAGGACCGTTTAATTATTTCATACTGCTCATTTATCTAGCGCTTGCTGATCGTTTTCCGAAGTTGACTTTGGCGCAATACTCAGAAAAACTGCTGGGGGTTTGGCTCGGTAAGGTAGTAACTTTACTATATATTTTTTATTTTTTGTTGTWAAGCGCATTGGTACTGCGCAATATATCCGATTTTTTGAATTTATCCGTATTGCCAGAGACACCAGAGTGGTTCATTAACCTCACCTTTATGATTGTTGTTGTATATGGCGTTCTTTTAGGCATTGAGACGATTTCGAGAACGGGTGAGATTTTATTTGGATGGGCGGCCTTAGTTATTGGTATTGTTCTCCTTGCTTTGTTCAATCAATTTAATTTTCAAAACTTTGAGCCTTTCTTGTACGACGGCTGGATAAGGCCGATTAAGGGGATCTATCCGATTCTCGGGTTTCCTATTGCGGAATTCGTGTTTATAACGACGATTTTCCCGCTTGTGCGTCAGGAGGATCGTAAAAAATTAAGAAAAAAACTGAAGCTCTCTGTTTTTGCCATTGCTTTTGTAAGCACGCTGATAACGATTTTTCTGGTTGCTGTAATGGGTGTGCAAGAAGCGAGCAGAAGTCCGTTTGCGGTCTATGATATGGCTAAAAATATTAATATCGAAGAGATATTGGTGCGTGTTGAAATATTAGTTGCGATGGTTTGGATCGGGACGGTCTTTATGAAGCTTGCGCTTTGCGTTTATGTACTGACGGTCTTAACGGCTCAAATGCTTAAGCTTTCTACCTATCGTCCATTGGTCATTCCTTATGCTTTTGTCATTGTGCCTATCTCGCTCATGGTATATCGAAATGCGGCTCATGCGCATGAATTTGGCATAGGAGTATGGACGGTTTACAGCTTGCTGCATGGTTGTGTTGTACCATTATTGCTGCTCGTGGTTGCTGTTATTAGGGGAAAAAAAGATACGAGCGACGGTCGGTTTCAAGATGAGCAGAAGTCCAGCAGCCGCAGGCAAAAAGGGAATGAAGCAGCAGAAGGGAATTCCGATATAACGAACAAGGAACCTGCCTTGGGCACAACTCCATCATAGACGGCAGTGGAAGCATTTGTTATAATTGTGAGGAAAATTGACCAAGCGGCTACCTACTCAAATTTACGGAGGCGATCGTGTGGAACACTACTCCAATAATTATGTCGTCGTGGCTATTTTTATCGTGCTTGGCATTATGCTTCCCGTCGTTGCATTAACAGTAGGAAGACTGCTAAGGCCGAATAAGCCAAGTGAGCTCAAACAAACCACCTATGAAAGCGGAAATGAGCCGGTAGGTGAGGGACAGGTCCGTTTTAACATCCGCTATTACTTGTTTGCACTAATGTTTGTCATCTTTGATGTAGAAACCGTTTTCTTATATCCTTGGGCCGTCGCATATAATAAGCTCGGCTTATTTGTGCTAGTCGAAATGTTGATTTTTGCGGGAATGCTGCTTATTGGTCTTCTATATGCCTGGAAAAAGAAGGTGCTGAAATGGAATTCAGTTTAGAATCAATTTCGTTAGAGGAACGCAAAGAGCTGGAACGCAACGTATTTATGGGTACCTTGGAGCAATTGAAGGCTTGGGCAAGAAGCAACTCGTTATGGCCGCTCACATTCGGCCTTGCTTGCTGTGCGATTGAAATGATGGGAACGGGCGCATCGCATTATGATCTGGATCGTTTTGGAGTGATGTTCCGAACCTCGCCGCGACAGTCTGATGTGATGATTGTGGCCGGTACAGTGACGAAGAAGATGGGTCCCCTTTTACGCAGGCTTTATGATCAAATGCCAGAGCCGAAGTGGGTTATCGCAATGGGATCCTGCGCAACGGCTGGCGGACCTTATATTAAGTCCTATTCAGTCATCAAAGGCGTTGATCAGATCGTGCCTGTTGATGTGTATATTCCGGGCTGTCCGCCTAATCCGGCCGCGCTGATCTATGGCATCAATAAACTGCAGGAGAAAATTCGCTATGAAGCGAAGACTGGGAAGCGGGTGACCAGTCGATGAGTGAAGAGGATAAACCGGTCGCAGACACGCCTCCCGTAGACCCGGAGAAGGAAGCCAAGCTGAAGGCAGCTGCGGAAGCACGCGCAGCGAGAGCGGCAGCAAAAGCAAAGGCCGAAGCAGAAGCGAGTGAAGCAGAGCCGGAGCAGCCGAAAGCGCCTTCGCCAAGGCAGCCTGAGCTTGATGCCATAGTCGCGCTTCTGAAGCAGGAAGTCGCAGAGGCATCGGTTGAGGATGCCTATGTAAATGAACTGAATGGCGATATGCCGATGATTATCTTACGCAATGAACACTGGCGTGAAGCTGCAAAGATGCTTAAGGAGCACGAGCAGCTTCAATTTAATTATTTGCGTAATGTGTCAGGTGTCGATTACGAGACCCACATAGAAGTGGTATATCATATGATCTCACTTGGAACCAGAAGAGAGGTCGGAATTAAGATAAAGACGGAGCGGGAAGCGTCAGCCGTCTATTCGGCAACACCAGTCTGGGCAACAGCGAATTGGAACGAACGTGAAATTTACGATTTACTGGGAGTTGATTTTCCTGGACACCCCGATATGCGGCGGATCATGATGCCTGATGACTGGGTGGGCCATCCGCTGCGCAAAGATTATGAGTCGATAGATTCGGAGGTGTAGGCAGCCCTTGATTCGTACAGAAGAACTGCTACTAAATGTAGGTCCTCAGCATCCAAGCACGCATGGCGTATTCCGGATTATCGTTAAGCTCGATGGTGAAGTCATAACCGAAGCGACACCTGTCATGGGTTATTTGCACCGAGGCACCGAGAAGATCGCGGAAAACTTGAATTTCACGCAAATCATCCCCTACACCGATCGAATGGATTACGTCTCTGCAATGACTAATAATTATGTTCTCGTACATGCAGTGGAAACGATGATGGGGCTTGAAGTACCGCAGCGGGCGGAGTATCTCAGGCTTCTCGTTATGGAACTGCAGCGTATAGCTAGCCATCTAGTATGGTGGGGAACTTATCTTCTTGATATTGGGGCAATGAGTCCGTTTCTTTACGCATTCCGTGACCGGGAAATCATTATCGATTTATTTAATGAGCTGTGCGGCGCAAGATTAACTTACAATTACATGCGAGTTGGCGGTGTGAAGTGGGATGCGCCTCCGGGCTGGCTGGACAAAGTACGCGACTTTATTCCTTATATGGAGAATAAGCTGCAAGAGTATGATAAGCTCGTCAGCGGCAACGAAATTTTCCTAGCCCGCATTAAAGGGATAGGGAAATATGATGCGGCAACAGCGATTGATTATGGCTTATCTGGAGCCAACTTGCGTTGTACAGGTGTAGACTTTGATATTCGCAAGGCGGAGCCCTACAGCTTGTACAGTCAATTTGAATTTGATGTGCCGCTTGGAAAAGTGGGAGATTGTTATGATCGCTATCGGATTCGGCTGGAAGAAATCCGCCAAAGCTTGCGTATTTTGAAGCAGGCGCTGGAGCAATTCCCTTCTGGCGGGGAGACGATGGGGAAGGTTCCGCGCGCAATAAGGCCCCCTGCTGGCGAGGTGTATGTGCGGATCGAATCGCCGCGCGGCGAAATTGGCTGCCATATCGTATCCAAAGGCAAAGCAGAACCTTATAGGCTCAAATTCAGAAGACCGTCATTCGTTAATTTGCAAATACTGCCGAAGCTGCTTGTAGGCGAAACGATGACAAACCTCATTACGATACTAGGCGGCATTGATATTGTCGTCGGGGAGGTCGATTGCTAATGCAGTCATGGCTTAACCAATCGCTAACTTGGGGAAATGCACTTGTGCTGTTCCTTTGGGCTGTCGTATTTTTATTCATTGTGCTTGGTTTCGTCACGTACGCCATTTATTTCGAGCGTAAAGTAATCGGGTGGATGCAGCTTCGCATCGGTCCCAATCGCGTAGGGCCCTTTGGCTTGCTGCAGACGGTAGCGGATATTTTTAAGCTGCTCATTAAAGAGGACACGATTCCGCGCAAGGCAGATCGGGCATTGTTCATTCTTGCGCCTGCCCTAGCATACATACCGGCATTCTCCGTACTCGCTGTACTTCCCTATACACAAAACTTATATTTCGCAGATCTGAATGTTGGTTTGCTCTATTATGTAGCCCTGTCAGGCATCTCGACGCTGGCCATCGTGCTTGGCGGCTGGRCTTCCAATAATAAGTATGCACTCCTTGGGGGTATGCGCTCGGCAGCACAAATGATAAGCTATGAGGTACCGCTTGTTATTTCGGTAGTAGGCGTTATTTTACTTAGCGGAAGCTTGAATCTGCGCGATATTGTAGCGGCGCAGGATGGCGGCTGGTTTTGGAATTGGAACTTCATTCCTCAATTTATCGGTTTCATTGTCTTTATTATTGCTGCTGTATCCGAGCTCAATCGTACGCCCTTCGATTTGCCGGAGGCGGAATCTGAGCTTGTTGCAGGTTATCACGTTGAATATAGCGGCTTTCGGTTTGCATTTTTTATGCTCTCGGAATACGTATACGTTTATGCCATTGCTGCATTAACAACAGTATTGTTTCTGGGCGGCTGGCACGCACCGGCGCCATTTCTTGATTTTGTACCGGGCATTATATGGTTTTTGCTCAAGTTTGCGTTTATTGTGTTTTTCTTATTTTGGATTCGTGCTACACTGCCGCGCATACGGGTAGATCAGCTTATGGGTCTTGGCTGGAAGGTGCTGCTGCCGGTGTCGCTGCTTAATGTGTTTCTAACGGCTGTATATTTAGAGCTGTTTATCAAGAACTAGCAAAGGGGAGAAGGAAATGAAAGGAATGCTGCAAGGACTGGGTGTAACGCTCAAATCAATGACGGCTCCAAAAGTGACCACCTCCTATCCTGATGTGCCCTTTGTCATGCCGGATCGCTTCCGTGGTATTCAGCACTTTATCCCGGATTTATGTATCGTTTGCAACCAATGCGCACGCATTTGTCCAACCGACTGCATTACGCTGACCGGCAAACCGAACCCGGACCCTGATAAAAAGGGCAAGGTAATTGATACTTTTGATATTAATTTTGAAATATGCATCTTATGTGATCTGTGCACCGAGGTTTGTCCGACCGAAGCGATCGTTATGTCCAATCATTTCGAGCTGGCAACCTTCAGCCGCGATGATTTGTTCAAGGATGCAGAATGGCTGACAGACAATAATACACTTACTCGGCAGGACAATAACAATATCGGAGCGCCGGCCAAAGGGGGCGCAAAATAGTTGTTCAATATTGATTTTACAGGCGAATTTGTCGCTTTTTTTATCTTCTCAGCCATCATGATATGCGGCGCTGTCCTAATGATCAGCTTAGAGAAGGTCGTACATATGGTCATCTCTATGGCTGCTGTATTTCTAGGCTTAGCCGGAATGTTCGTGCTTCTGGAAGCTGAGTTTGTCGCATTTGTTCAGGTGCTTATCTATGCTGGAGCAGTCTCGATTCTGATGATATTCGGTATTATGATGACGAAACATCAGCCAGGAGAGCGTGAGCCGGTGAAGCCGCTCCATGAAACGCTTGCCGCTGTAGGCGCGCTCAGCTTGTTTGGCCTATTGTTTTATGCGATCCGTTCAACAACTTTTCCAGAGCCGCAGTCTTTTCAAGCTGGAGAAGACAATACGATGGCAATTGGCGAGCTCTTATACACAGGGTATGTGATACCGTTTGAGCTGCTCTCGGTGCTGCTGACGGTAGCATTTATTGGAGCAATCGTACTTGCCAAAAAGGAGGAGGAATAATTACATGCTTCCTTCCTATTTAACGATGGCGGCTATTTTGTTTTGCATTGGGCTATATGGCGCATTAGTGAAAAGAAATGCAGTCGTCGTACTGCTCTCGCTTGAGCTAATGCTGAATGCGGTCAACTTGAATCTTATTGCCTTCTCCAAATATGGTGTTGTTCCGTCATTGACGGGACAAATTTTTTCATTATTTACAATTACAGTCGCAGCGGCAGAAGCAGCGATTGGGGTAGCTATATTAATAGCATTGTTCAGATTGCGCGGGACAGTTAATGTCGATGAGTTTGACAAAATGAGGAGGTAGCGCGGCGTATGAATATGTACTCACAGACGGCTTGGTTAATTCCGCTGTTTCCGCTGGCAGCATTCCTCGTTTTGACGGCGCTCGGTCGCAGCTATCGACGAGCGGGCGTTATCATCGGTTCGCTTGGATCATTTGGCGCCTTCGTTCTATCTATGCTTATTATGATTGATCGACTTGGTACCAATGAAGTGGATTATAATTATTCCTTTGATTGGATTGCTATCGGAGATTATACGTTGAAGATTGGTTTCGAGGTGACCAACCTGACAGCGCTTATGCTTGTTGCCGTGACACTCGTCAGCTTTCTCGTGAATGTATACTCGGCCGGCTATATGAAAAATGATGAGCGAATAACCGTGTTTTTTGGTTATGTTGCCTTGTTCACATTCTCTATGCTGGGACTTGTATTATCCGATAATTTATTATCGCTTTATATTTTCTGGGAACTAGTTGGCGTATGCTCGTTCTTGCTCATTGGCTTCTGGTTTACACTGCCCAAAGCGCGAGCGGCGGCCAAGAAGGCATTTATTGTGACAAGAATCGGCGATGTTGGCTTGCTGATCGCTATTATGCTCCTTTTCTGGTATATGCCGGATCATGCCCTTGATTTCACTACGATTCAAAGCGTATTTGATGGGCAATCGGGTGCGATTACGAACGGGATTACGACGTTGATTGCTTTGCTTATTTTTGTAGGTGCGATCGGCAAATCAGGCCAGTTTCCGCTTCATGTGTGGCTTCCTGATGCAATGGAGGGCCCGACACCGATCAGTGCACTGATTCATGCTGCTACTATGGTTGCGGCAGGCGTATTCCTTATTGCACGAACGTATGATATTTTTCAAGATTCTGCAGCTGCTATGGAGACCATCGCATATGTAGGCGGTTTTACAACTATATTCGCTGCGACGATTGCGCTCGTACAAAAGGATATTAAACGGATATTAGCCTATTCCACGGTCAGCCAATTGGGTTATATGATGATGGCGCTTGGTCTGGGTTCCTTAACAGGCGGCATCTTCCACCTGTTCACGCACGCTTTCTTCAAAGCGCTGCTCTTCCTTGGTGCTGGCAGCATCATTCATGCGGTACATACACAGAACATTCATGAGATGGGCGGACTTGCCTCGAAAATGAAAGTGACGACATGGACGTTCGCAATTGGCGCTTTAGCGCTTGTTGGCATTCCGCCATTATCCGGCTTTTGGTCGAAGGATTTAATTTTGACGGTTGCTTGGGAGACGAATCCACTATTATTTATTGTAGGTTTGGCAGCCGCTTTCTGTACGGCGCTTTATATGTCTCGGTTGTTCTTCCTTGTATTTATGGGAAAATCAAACGAGGCCTCTTCTCATGCGAAAGAATCACCAGTTTCGATGACGCTGCCGATGATCGTGCTGGCTGCTCTCGCCATTGTTGTTGGGTTTATTGAGACGCCATGGAACGGCGCATTTGGCTCATGGATCACTGATGGGGGAGAGTCCTTGCATAAAAGTGGCATCGCCATTGTTGCATCCATTGCGGTTGGCCTTCTAGGTATCTATATTGGCTGGCTCATCTATGGAAAAAACAGTGTAAACAAAGATGTACTGCAAGAAAAAATGCCTAAGCTAGTCAAGCTGCTGGAAAATAGTTATTACATCGATGAGCTTTATGCCGTTATCATAGTGAAGCCGCTGAAGCTGATTGGCTCTACGCTTATGGCGTTTGATTCTTATGTCATAGGCGGAATTGTGCGGTTGACAGGCACGGCTGTTACCTCGGCTGGAAGAGTGGCTGCTCGTCTGCAGAACGGTCAAGTACAAACCTACGGTTTGGCAGCTGTTATCGGGTTCGTCATTCTTGTGGCTGCTATCGTTGGAAGGAGGTTCCTGCCATGAGCATCCTGAGTGACATTCCGATATTATCACTTATATTACTGGCACCGCTGCTTGGTATCATCGTTCTGCTGCTGCTTCCGAAGCAGCGCAGCAGCTGGATGAAAACAACGGTTGTCATAACCACATTAGTTCCTTTGCTGCTCTCTTTGTGGCTTTATGCTGATTATAATAAGCAGCAGGGCGGGGCGGCATATGACGAGCAATATAGCTGGGTGGAAGTGCCGCTAAATAAAGAGGTTCCATCGGGCGTATCTGAATTTAAGTTTACGTTTCAATATGAGCTCGGCATAGATGGCCTGTCGCTTCCGCTTCTGCTTCTCGCAACGCTCGTATCAGCAATGGCTGCACTTGCAGCAGTTCATATCAAGAAAAGATGGAAATCTTTTTTCATATGGTTTCTGCTGCTGGAGCTCGGAATGCTTGGCGTTTTTCTAGCTCGTGACTTATTTTTATTTTTTGTATTTTTCGAGATTACGCTTGTTGCGATGTATTTCTTAATCGGAATTTGGGGTTACTTCAATCGCGAGCGTGCAGCCAATCAGTTTTTAATCTATAACGGAATTGGTTCAGCCATTATGCTGATTGCGTTCGTTATTCTCGTGAACACAGCTGGCTTCCGCGTGGATCAAGTAGGCGAACAAGTTAGCTTTATTTACAGCGGCAGCTATACAGACATCTTCCGCAACATGGCGGACGCATCCGCTTGGGTTAACCTGACTAATGAGCAGCTTGGTTCAATTAATCCATTCCAGTTGACGGATACGATGCAATGGGTGCTGTTTATTATGCTGCTGGTTGCTTTCGGCATCAAGCTTCCGATATTTCCATTCCATACTTGGATGCTTAAGGTGCACACGGAAGCTCCGACCTCGATTGTCATGATTCACTCCGGGATATTACTGAAAATGGGCGCTTACGGATTACTGCGATTTGGGATTATGCTCTTCCCTGATCAAGCGCGACAATTTGCGACAGTGCTCGCTGTGCTTGGCGTCATAAATATATTGTATGGAGCGCTGCTAGCCTTCAGGCAGCGTGAGTTTAAACTAGTGCTTGCTTATTCCTCCATCAGCCATATGGGTATCGTATTGCTAGGGATAGCAGCAATAAATGAGATTGGCTTGCAGGGAGCTGTATACCAGCTCGTATCGCACGGACTTATATCTGCCTTGTTATTTCTGATCGTTGGCAGCATCTATGAACGAACGGGAACGACCGAGCTGCAAGAGCTGGGTGGGTTAGCGCGCTCTATGCCATTTATAAGCGGCGTACTGCTGACTGCGGGGCTCGCTTCACTCGGTTTGCCGGGCTTATCCGGTTTTATTGGGGAGTTTCTATCGCTGCTCGGCCTATTCGAGTCGCATCGCTGGTTGACTGCGGCTGCGGCGCTTGGCATTATTTTGACCGCTGTCTATATGCTTCGCGCTGTACTTAAGATTACATTTGGTCCACAGCGTGAGGCGTTTGGAGCATTTAAGGACGCAAGGCTAATTGAGGCGGCTCCCATGATTGTGCTGCTTGCATTCATTGTGCTTCTCGGCTGTTTTCCTTCCGTCCTTACGGATACTGTGCAGCATGGCATGGATAAGCTGTTCGGACAATTACTTGCATCAAGGGCGGGGGGATAAACCATGTACGAAGGCGTTTCATTTATACCACTGACATGGACGGATATGCTCTACCTTGCCCCTGAGTTTATGCTGGCCGCCATGTTTTTGTTTCTTGTTGTATTGGATTTGTTCTTGCCGAAGCGCGTGAACAGAAAATTCACAGGGTGGCTGACGTTAGCGGGCATTCTTGCATCACTGCTGCTAGTCGTGCTCCGAATGTTGGATATGAATCAGGGCGGAGCATCTGCTGACTCTATCCATCTGTTAAGCAACAGCTACCGCATTGATGATTTCGCCAGCCTGCTGAAAATTGTATTTCTAACTGGTACTGCGCTTATCATCCTGCTCGCAATTGGATCGGATCGGGATGAAGAGGAGATAACAGACAAATCAGAGTATTTCTATTTGGTGCTTCCCGCGCTTATGGGCGCGATGATGATGGCTTCATCAGGAAACCTGGTTACGTTGTATATCGGATTAGAGCTTCTTAGTATTACAAGTTATGTATTGGTTGGCATTAGACGCAAATCAACTTTGTCTGCTGAAGCGGCATTCAAGTATGTCATTACGGGCGGGATTTCCTCGGCGATGGTGTTGTTCGGCATGTCGTACATTTACGGCATAACCGGATCAGTCGATTTGGGTGTAATTGGGGATGCTTTACCGCGGGCGATGCAGGATTTCAAAGCGCTTGCTTATGTGGGCTTCCTGTTTATGATTGCGGGATTCGGTATTAAGATTGCAGCGGCTCCGTTTCACGCATGGGCGCCAGATGTATATCAAGGGGCTCCAACGCCTGTGTCGGCTTTTCTAGCGGTCATTGCTAAAGGTGCTGCGCTGGCTGCTATATTTAGAGTTATGTTTAGCACTAGTTTATTCAGCGCAGCGGGAGAAGCGGCAAAAATATCAAATGATCTCTTCCTGGTCCTGCTGGTTCTGGCTGCTGCAGCGATGCTCGTCGGAACGACAGCTGCGCTTAAACAAAGGAACGTAAAGCGATTGCTGGCCCTGTCAGGAGTAGCCAATGCGGGTTACATGCTGGTGCCTATCGGTATTTCAATAACGATGGTTCATAGCAGCAACTTCTCTGAATTTGTTTATTATTTGGTTGCGTACTTGTTTATGACGATAGGAGCGTTTGCTGTCTTTACGGTAGTTAGCCGCGCATCGGGGCATAAGGAGCTGAAAAGCTTCGCGGGCATGTACTACCGAGCGCCTTGGACGGCAGCGGCTATGGTGGTATTTATCTTGTCTTTATCGGGCTTGCCGATTTCCGGCGGATTTTTTGGGAAGCTGTTTATCTTGCTCGGAGCAGCGAATGCGAAAGCTTATTGGCTCGTAGCTGTTATCGTCGTGAGCAGCGTCATTTCTTACTATTTCTACTTTGGCATTGTTCGTCAAATGTTCATGCGCAGCGGAGAAGAAAATAATGAAGTGCGAATATCGGCAGCAACGGGAGTTGTGATCTGGCTGTGTGCAGCAGCAACGATTGCACTAGGTATTTTCCCAGGACCGTTAATGCAATGGATTGATGCGATATTCTCGATTAAGGGCGATTTAATGATAATGGGATAAGCAGATTGTAGAAGAGTGATGCGAAGCATTCGTATTCTAGAGGTGTGAAAATAATAGGTCGTTTAAGTAGATGATGAGCTGATGTCTATTTAAACGATCTATTTTTTGTTTAATCGATGAAGGGGATTTTCGAGGCGGCACAGGGGAAATAGAAAGTAGTTTATAAGCTAAAAAGCAGCATTATAGTTAAAGTTACTGTTAAGGACACAGACTGCAGCAGCAGTTTTAGATATGATGATAGTAATGGCTAGATTATAGTCATTTCTAGCATATAGCAAGAAGAGAGGAAGCGGTCTGACGCTATTTTAAACAGGGATTATGAGCAGAAATATAATTACAGTGTTTCAGCGGAGAATGTTGCGGGTAATGTGCAGCAGGGGGAGTATAGGTTCATAGTATAGTAGACATGAAGTACTATTCTATCTATGTGAACCAGTGTTGCTGCTCGTCATATTTACCGGGAAATAATAGTTTGTGCCGAATACTGACGTTCCGAGCTATGGAGCGGGATAGTTGTAGGACTTTTGTCCTTTTTGTCTTATAGAAACAAGGGAAATGATACCTGTGAAGAGAAATTGTAGTTAAGGAATATCCAATTGAAAGTGGGAACAAACCATAACCCGTTTCATACGAAAAGGCAGAAAATGATGAGCACTCAAAAAGAACCAAAGCAATTACGAAATTCACAAATGATTAGTCAGAGCCCATTTAATGATCGACAGGATTCTGCGCTCAAAAAGCATAAAGCTCGCTTGTCTATGCAAGCAATCGCCATTGCCACGCTCGCCGCGCGCAAGCTCCTTCGTCGCGCGCTGCCCGCGCTGCTGATCGGGAGCATCACCCTCGGGGGCATAGCCCCCGCAGGGTTCGTTCCCGTAGCGGCGCCTACGGCGCTGGCCGCAGCATCCCCTGCGGCTGAGGGCGCCGAAGGCGCCGATGCAGAGCAGCCGCAAAGCTGGCTGCTCAAATGGCGTGACCCCGCGCTAGCGCAAGAGCTGCGCGGGACAGAGGTGCTCCGCCGCCAGAATGAGGCGGCGGTCATGCTCGTACGTCCGGCCGCTGAAGGCGCGGACGTGCAGCAATGGCTCGACCGGCTGCGAAGCCTGCCGGGCGTAGAGTACGTGCACCCGAACAATAGGGTGCATATGCTTGCACTGCCTGCCGGCGAGTCGGAGGACGCAGCCTCGGCAGGCTCAGAGGCCGCGCGCAGCAATGCGCGGCCTACAGGCTCTTCTCCATCCAATGTATCGCCTGCAGCTTCTGTACCTAACGAAGCATCGCCCTCAGATTCACCATCGACACCGCCATCGGCGCCGCAGGAGTCTGAGGCAGCTTCCACAGCGAAGATTGCAGCAGCGGCTACAGCACTGAAAGCAAATGATCCTGAGTTGTCTAAGCAGCTTTATCTCAGTCAGATCGGCGCGCAAAAGGCGTGGGAAACCGTTCGCGAGCAGCAGCAGCTTACGATAGCGATCGTGGATACAGGTGTTGATCTGGAACATCCGGATTTGAAGCCTAATCTTGTTCCAGGCGCTAATCTAGTGAGCCCTGGTGAGTCGCCCGATGATGACAATGGGCACGGTACAAGTGTAGCAGGTGTTATCGCAGCTGTAGGAAATAACGGCATTGGCGTATCAGGCATACTGTGGAAAGCCAAAATCATGCCGATAAAAGCGCTGGATCACCGAGGTGACGGAACAGAGCAGGAGCTCGGCGAAGCCATATTGTACGCCGTTCGCAGCGGAGCAAGCATCGTTGTGCTGTCGGTTGGCCTTCATCGATATTCTCCGTACATGCTCGACATTGTACAATATGCGGAAAGCAAAAACGTACTGCTCGTAGCAGCGGCAGGCAATGACGGCGTCACCTTTGGAGAGAAAGCTGCGGTAAAATACCCGGCAGCTTATCCGACGGTACTCGCTGTCGGAGGCGTCAAGTCGAATAATACGGTCGATAGTCGATCGAATCGAGGCACTGAGCTGGACCTTGTCGCACCTTGGAATGTATATACAACAGCCATTGGTGGACTCTATAAGAAAGAAGAAGGAACTTCAATGGCGGCTCCGCAAGCCGCAGCTGCTGCAGCGCTCATATGGGCTCGCTACAAGGACATGAAGCCTTACCAGATACGCGAGTTGCTGCGCCAAACAGCTAAGGATATTGGGCCGCCAGGTGCGGACAGCACGTCAGGCTACGGTGTGCTGCAGATCGACCAAGCGGTACGTTCAACCTTGAAGCCAGACGGCTTCGAACCGAATGAAACCCAATCAACTGCTGCAAGGTTTCAGCTGAACAGCCAAATTTCGGCTTTGCTGCAGGGCGTATCCGACCATGATTGGTATCAAATCGATGCGCCGTATGATGGCACGCTGACCATACAATACGAAGGGCTTGTTCCTAACGGAAAGATTGTTCCGCCTGTTAGGCTCACCCATTACATGAATGGCGTGAAGCAAAGTACGAGCGATACGAAGCTTGCAAGCAGGTCCATTGATCTTGAGGTTAAAAAAGGGCGGCAGCTCATTCATCTGGAGCTCATCAATCAGAGCAGCAACGATGAATTGCCTTATCTGCTGACGTCTACTTTTACGATGAAGCCGGACGATTACGAGAAAAATGATAAATCGTTTGAAGCCTATACATTGCAGCCTCGTACGCAGTCGATTACGGGCAACTTTCATCAAACCGCCGATCGCGACTGGTTTACGGTAACCTTTACGCAGAGCGGAAAGCTAAGTCTTACGCTTAGTACGAATACGGCACGTATTGATCCTGGGCTTGCTATACAGAAGGCAGGTCAGCAATTAATGGTGTACGATGATGAGGGTGAAGGGGAGACTGAGCAGTCACCAGTCATAACTGTGACTCCTGGTAAATATTATATTCGTGTTCACAATGCGATCTCCTCAGAAGCTAGTCCGACCATAGGCACCTACATATTGAAGATGGATTATATGCCAAAATATGATGATCCGAATGAACCAAACGATAAATCGTACGAGGCGTTTATGATTAATCCAGGTACGGAGTACCTTGGTGTAATTAGCAGCTACTCCGACGTAGATTGGTTTCAAATCCGGGTTTCAAACGCCAGCATCATCAGCATGACGGTAAACGGTGTGCCGCTTGACGTTGATTTGAGCCTCTTGCTCTATGATAAACGGATGAAGCAGCTTACGGCATCCAAAACAAAAGCAAGCGGGAAGCTCCAAACCGAAGAAAAGCTGCTGCAGCCTGGTGTGTATTACGTGAAGCTGGAAGCAGATGCTCCTTTTGACAAGCAGTATTATCGCTTAAAGGTGAAATCAGAGGAGTTGATTGCTGGATTCCGTGATATTAAAGGTCATTGGGCTCAAAATGAAATCGTCGCCTTAAACAAAAAAGGCATTATTAACGGAACAGGACAAAATCGCTTTGAGCCTAGACGCTCCATAACGCGAGCTGAGGCCGTTTCCATGGTTGTGAAGGCATATAAGCCAGCTTCATCTAGTCGCGTGCAAGGGAAGCGATTCAAAGACGTCCCATTAAAACATTGGGCGAATGATGCGATTACAAGGGCTGTAGAGCAAGGCTGGGTAAAAGGATTCCCGAATGGTGAGTTCAAGCCGGATCAGCCGATTACAAGGGCGGAAATGGCAATGATTATCGGTTATGCGGAAGGTGTACGGCCTAAGCTGCCTGTTATTGATCCGTTCGCCGATGTACCAAAGTCTCATTGGTCAGCACCCATGCTGTATGCCATGAAGTTGAACAAACAAATTGAAGGGATAGAATCAAATCTGTACAAACCAAGCCTGCAGGCTAGCCGTGCAGACTACACGGTGCTGCTCCACCGATTTATCGCCTAATATTTTCATTAAACAAAATGGCTTCCAGTTACGTTAATAATATGAAGCAAGATAAATGCTGCTTGTAAAGCTGCTTGAGTTTGAAGCTTAAAACATGAAAAAGCTCAGGAGGCATCATGGACGTTAATTACGGTCTTATAAATGGTTTGCAAAACTACACCGGAATGACCGGGTTGTTTTCTATAATCATTGTTATTCTCAGCATTATTCTGGTGTGGTTTGTACTGCAAGAGGTGAAATGGGAAGCTTTTTTTCGTTTTCCAAAGAGTCCAAAGGCCCGTTTGTTTCAAGTATTTGTTGCTATTATTATGGGTCATTTGTTAGCAAAATTCATCTTGGAATATTGGGGCTACACCGTTCTTCTCAAATCGTTTGTCGAATAACAAAAGCGAAACATGTCAACAATGGGTAATACATGACGGTCTCAAAAAGCCGATGGCTTGCGAATAGGTATAAATCAGGAACCGTAATCGTACCGGGAACGTAGTTTTTTCGTGAAAAAGAGACGTTTTTGGAGAAAAAAGTCATAAAATGCGCTGGGAATGACATGTAAAAAATGGTAATAATATAACGCTTGTCGATTGGTGTAATTGAGTGATAAGATGAAGGTTGGGTAAAGTGAGATAAACCTTTTTTTTCACAAATAGGAAATAGAAAATGCAGTTCGCGGAGGGAACCAAAAGATGACCAAAATTATCGTCCGCGGAGGCCAGCGTTTGAAGGGAACGGTCCGTGTTAGCGGAGCAAAAAATGCAGTACTCCCCATTTTAGCGGCCTCATTATTGGCGACAGAAGGAGACAGCGTCATCTATGACGTACCCCTCCTCGACGACGTTATGACGATTCAGAAGGTGCTTGCCTCATTAGGCGCACAATTATCCTATAATAATGAAACGATGCGCATTACAGCGCAGACCATTACGACTTATGAAGCTCCTTATGAGCTTATTCGAAAAATGCGGGCATCCTTCTTAGTTATGGGTCCTCTTCTTGGTCGGATAGGCAAGGTAAGAATTTCGTTGCCTGGCGGCTGTGCGATCGGCACTCGTCCGATTGATCAGCATTTGAAGGGCTTTGAAGCGATGGGCGCTGAAATTACGCTTGGGCAGGGCTTTATCGAAGCCAGCACAAAGACGCGTCTTAAGGGTGCGAAAATTTACCTAGACGTAGCCAGCGTAGGCGCAACGGAAAATATTATGATGGCAGCTGCTTTAGCAGATGGCACAACGATTCTTGAGAATGCAGCCAAAGAACCGGAAATCGTGGATTTGGCCAACTATATCAATGCTATGGGCGGCAAAGTTCGTGGCGCTGGTACAGGAGTTATTCGTATTGAAGGCGTGGACCGGATGTATGGCGCAGCCCATAATGTAATTCCTGACCGTGTTGAAGCAGGCACGTACATGATTGCGGCCGCTATTACAGGCGGTGACGTATTCGTTGAAGGTGCAATTTCTGATCATTTGACGCCGGTAATCTCTAAGCTGCAGGAAATGGGCGTAGAAATTACGGAGAGCGATAACGGAATTCGTGTACAATCGAGCAAGCAATTGAAATCGGTTGATGTGAAAACATTGCCGCATCCAGGTTTCCCAACAGATATGCAATCTCAAATGATGGCTCTTCTCCTCGTATCTGAGGGAACAAGCGTTGTAACGGAAACGGTTTTCGAAAATCGTTTTATGCATGTCGAGGAATTCCAGAAGATGAACGCTCAAATTAAAGTCGATGGACGTACAGCTATCGTTAATGGCGGTATGCCGCTAACGGGTGCAAAGGTATGCGCTACCGATTTAAGAGCAGGAGCAGCACTTATTTGTGCGGCTTTGCGGGCGGAAGGCGAGACTGAAGTAACAGGTCTGCATCATGTGGATCGCGGTTATGTTAACATTACAGGCAAGCTTGCAGCTCTTGGGGCTGATATTCATCGTATTGAGCTGATTAGCGAGGAAGACACGGCGGCAAGCAAGCCATCCGTTTCGGTCCAAGTTACATCGGCAGTGCGTGATACAGCTGCTGTAGTGGCGATCTCTTCAACGTCTTCTGATGTGGATACAGCTGCTTCCTTTAAGCGTGAGAAAGAGGTTGCGGTTCTCAAAGTTCAGCCGACGTGGGCTTAATTCCCGTTAAGAACAAGATAAAGAAGCTGTTTCAAATAAGTCGCAAAGGGCTTATCTGAAACAGCTTCTTTTTGTTTGGACAATCTATACTTTTGAATTATTTATTAAGTATAATAAGGCTAACCATTTAGCTATAATGGTTACTACTACTGCAATAAGCAAAGGGGCGGCCATGGCAACGATACACGATGTGGCAAAAATAGCGAACGTATCCGTGACGACGGTTTCCCGCGTTTTAAACAATCGGGGTTATATTAGTGAAGCAACGAGAGCGAAGGTTTATCAAACGATGGAGCAACTAAATTACCAGCCTAATGAGATTGCCCGCTCTTTACTAAGAAAACAATCTAACGTCATTGGTCTTATTATACCTAGTGTAGCTCATCCTTTTTTTAGCGAGCTCGCGAATCACATAGAAAACTATGCTTATGAGCTTGGCTTCAAAATGCTGCTTTGCAATTCCCAGCTTGACCCGCAGAAAGAAAAGGATTATATCGAAATGCTGAAGCGCAATCGTGTGGATGGCATTATTATGGGCAGCCATACGCTTCAGGTCGATGAGTACAAACATTTGAACTCGCCAATTGTCACGATTGATCGTCAGATCAGCAGTGAAATTCCATATATTTCTTCCGATAATTATGCAGGCGGGAGCCTTGCGGCACAATTGCTGGTTAGTGAAGGCTGCAAAAAAATTGCGCATATATGCGGTAATTTGGAGCTTCATTTACTCGCAAATCAGCGTACAGAAGCGTTTCAAGCCGTGATGAAGGAGAAGAGGATCGAGCATGTCATCATTCAGACTGATATGAATGTGTTTGATCAACTCCAGTACGAGCAAATTATACATCAGCTGTTTCAGGATCATCCCGATCTGGATGGCATTTTCGCAACGAGTGATATTATTGCTGCTTTTGCAGTTAAAGAGTGTGTGATCGCCGGCAAACGAATCCCGGAGGATGTGAAAATTATCGGTTACGACGATATTAGCGCAGCCAGATGGCTCACGCCGGAGCTGACAACGGTGAAACAGCCGATTGCAGAAATTGGGAAAATGGCGATTGATTTGATTATGAAGCAGATGAACGAGGAAGCTTTCGAATTCGAAAATATTTTACCGGTTGAACTGATTAAACGAGCTTCTACATAGATTAAAAAAACGTGAAAAACCCAAGTGCAGCAAGGGTTTTTTATTTTTTTAAAAGTTATGTCAATCGTTTAACATGTCAAACGATTGACATACTCTTATTCACAATTATATAATACGTTTTGTAAGCGGTTTACACGATCGKTAAATCGTCTTTCAATCTTTTTCAATCTCAAAAAATTGGGGGCAATCAAATGAAATCATTGAAATGGATGCAAGCGATAGCATTATCGCTAATGGTAGTTATGGTTGTAACGGCATGTGGCAATTCGAATAATGCGGGATCGTCTAATGGAGGTTCTGCAGTAAAGATATCGTTGCTTAACTCGAAGGGCGAGATTCAAGCCCAGCTCGAAGAGGCTGCGAAAGTATTTAAAGAGGATAATCCTAACATTACGCTTGAAATTATACCGGTACCGGCAGGACAGTCCCCTTTTGAGAAAGCGTCTGCGCTTTATGCATCAGGAAACCCGGCTACCATTACGATGCTCGATACAGGAGATGTTGAGAAATTCAAGGATCGTGTTCTTGATCTTAGCGGTGAGAAGTGGATGGCGGATGCCGTTGACCGCAGCACGGCGCTAACGACATTTGATGGTAAAAACTACGCTTTCCCGCTTGCAGTTGAAGGTTATGGTTTTATTTATAACAAAGCGGTAGTAGATCAAGCGGTAGGCGGAACATTTGATCCAGCAACGATCAACACAACAAGCGCACTTGAAGAGCTGTTCAAGAAAATCGAAGCTTCAGGTAAAGCTCCGCTTATTATCTCACCGATGGATTGGTCGCTGGGAGCACATTATTTGCCGCTGGCTTACGCAGGTCAATCAGCTGATACGGCTGCAGTTGCAAAGTTCATAGACGATTTGAAGGCTGGATCAATCGATTTAGCTAGCAATACGGTTTTCAATGGACTAATGGATACGTTCGACATCATGGCAAAATACAATATCGACAAAGCTTCCCCATTGTCCGGTACCTATGAGCGTGGTCCAGAGGTGCTGGGTAAAGGTGAGGTAGGCATCTGGTTCCAAGGGAACTGGGCTTGGCCGCAAATTAGCAGCTTTGATACGGCAAGCGGACAATACGGCTTTCTACCTGTCCCTATAAGCAACAATCCGGACGATTTTGGCAATACACAAGTGTCTTCTGCGGTTTCGAAGCGTTTGGTCATCGACAAGGAAAAAAATACGGCTGAGCAGCAGGCTGCTGCCAAAACGTTTTTGGAGTGGATGGTATACAGCGAGAAGGGGCAAGACTTCCTCGTGAACAAAGCAAATATTATTCCGGCGTTCAAGAACATTACACTTGAAGCCAAAGATCCGCTTGCAAAGTCCATTTCTGAACATATCGCAAACGGCAAAACAGAGGATTCCATCAGCACGCTGCCAGCTGACCACTGGGCTAAGCTTGGCGCATCGATGCAGAAATATTTAGCAGGTGCTGCGGATCGTGCGGAGTTGACGAAAGATATTGTGGAGTATTGGAAGACGGTTAAATAATCCTTAATAGCTTATAGAAGGCTTACCCCGCCAAACGACGGGGTAAGCTGTTTACTCCTTATCGTATTTTGACTTACAAAACCATGCTTGAATGTGAGGGATCATGATGATAACGGAAAAAGGGCTGTGGAATCGATTGCGATTGCGGCTGCTGTTTACCGGACCGACTTTGTTTGCTTTTCTTGCTGTAATGATTATTCCATTCTTGTATGGGATTTATTTGACCTTTACGAATTGGGATGGCATATCGACGACAAGCAGTTTGGTTGGATTTGAGAATTACGTAGCGGTATTCAAGGATGCTGTTTTTTGGAAATCATTTTTGCTTACGTTAAAATATGTTTTTATTTCAGTTGCTCTTATTAACGTAGTTGCGTTTTTGCTAGCCTACGTATTAACGAGAGGATTGAAGGGGCAAAGTATTTTTAGAGCAGGCTTCTTTATTCCCAACTTGGTAGGCGGCATTGTACTCGGCTTTGTATGGCAATTTATTTTCTCGAATGTACTCGTGTATCTAGGCAAAGAATGGGGTATTCCGTTATTCAGCTCCTCATGGCTGGCTGACCCGGACAAAGCATTCTGGTCGATGATTATCGTCACGGTATGGCAATATGCCGGTTATATGATGGTTATTTATGTAGCTGGGCTTATGAATGTACCTAAGGATATTTTAGAGGCAGCAAGTATTGATGGTGCGAGCCTATGGACGAAAATGCGCAAAATGATTTTGCCGCTGATGGTTCCATCGTTTATCGTCTGTATTTTCCTATCACTGCAAAGATGCTTTATGGTTTATGACCTGAACGTTTCACTCACAAAAGGCGGACCGTTCAAAAGTACGGAAATGGTATCGATGCATGTATACGAGAAGGCATTTCTATCGCGGGATTATGGCGTAGGCCAAGCAGAAGCATTTGTCCTGTTCCTGCTTGTGGCGACGATTACCATAGCACAGGTTTATTTTAGCAAGAAGCTGGAGGTTGAGGCGTGATGGAGAAAAAGAACCAATGGCTCGCATGGACGAAGTTCATCGCCCTCTTCGTTATTTTAGTTCTGTTCGTCGTTCCTTTCTTTATGCTGCTCATCAACTCATTTAAAGAAAACAAGGTAATCACATCAAGTCCGCTTTCCTTGCCGGATAGCCTAAGCTTCACGAACTATACAAATGCATTTGAAAAAATGAATTTCATATCGGCATTTATGAACTCTATAGTCATAACTGTGCTTAGCGTTGTGCTTATCTCTATTTTAGCTGCAATGACGGCTCATTATTTTGTGCGAAACCAAACAAAAACGAACCAATATATGTTTTTCCTTATGGTTGCGGCTATGATCATACCTTTCCAAGCCATTATGATCCCTCTCGTCAAAATATACGGAACCATTGGTCTTCTTAATAGCAAATGGGCCCTTATTTATATGTATGTCGGATTTGGCAGTCCGCTGGCCGTCTTTATTTATCATGGGTTTGTAAAAAGCATACCAGCCGAGCTGGAAGAAGCGGCGCTTATCGATGGCTGCACGCGGACGCAAACTTTCTTCCGTATCGTATTTCCGGTGCTTGCTCCGACGACGGTTACGATTGCCATTTTGAATGTATTATGGATTTGGAATGACTTTTTATTGCCTTCCCTCGTGTTAATTTCGCCGGATGAACGGACACTGCCGTTGTCTACTTTCTATTTCTTCGGTACGTATTCGGTTGATTATGGACCATTAATGGCAGGGCTTATGCTGACCATATTGCCTGTGCTTGTTGTCTACTTGTTTGCGCAGAAATATATTATCCAAGGAGTCATGCAAGGCTCAATTAAATAATAAGTAAGGGTTGGATGCTTTATTTTGTATACAAGAGAAAATGCCGACACATTTATTGCAGAACGCAAGTATTTGTTGAAAGAGGAATACCGCCTTGCTTATCATTTAATGAGCGAGTTTGGTTGGATGAATGATCCGAATGGTTTTGTTTATTATAACGGTGAATACCATATGTTCTATCAGCATTATCCCTATCAGCCCGTATGGGGGCCTATGCACTGGGGACATGCGGTTAGCCATGATCTCATCAAGTGGAAGTACCTCCCGGTTGCACTTGCGCCCGATCAGGACTATGACCGTGACGGCTGCTTCTCTGGCAGTGCTGTTGAGCGGGATGGCAAGCTGTATTTGATGTATACGGGACATTTGATAACGGGCCCTAATAGAGAGCGTGATTATAGTCAAAATCAAAATATCGCAGTTTCCGACGATGGCATCCATTTTGAGAAGCTGGCTAGCAATCCTGTCATTGGTTCAGACCAAATACCGTCAGGATTCAGCCAGAAGGATTTCCGAGATCCAAAGGTATTCGAGCGCGACGGTGTTTATTATGCCGTTTTAGGGTCAAATGATGGACGGGGCAGCGGGCTTATTTTGCTGTATCGTTCAACGGACCTTGTGAGTTGGAGTTTTAGCGGGGAAATCGCGCGCAGTGATGGGAAGCTTGGCGACAACTGGGAGTGTCCTGATCTGTTTGAGCTCGGAGGGCGTGACGTGCTGGTGATGTCGCCGCAGCGTATGCCTGCGCAAGGAGATGACTATCGTAATCTGCATTCCACTACCTATATGATTGGACACTTGGATATTAAGCAAAGCAGCTTTCAGTATGATCGGTATGAGCCGGTTGACTGCGGCTTTGATTTTTATGCTCCGCAGACAACCGTTGATGAAAAAGGCAGACGCATTATCATCGGCTGGATGGAGGCATGGGAACAAGAAATTCCGACGCAGCTTGGGCATTACTGGGCCGGCGCTATGACTTTGCCGCGCGAAGTTATTTTGCAGGGTGAGTCGTTATTGTTCAAGCCGCTTGAGGAAATGAAAAATTACCGGAAAAATGCTTATGAGGCAAGCGATATTAACTTATCAGATGTTGTTGAAGATATGGGAGTTAGCGGCGATTGTTATGAGCTGGAGGTCGTGTTCCAGGCAGATCAAGCCAAGGAATTTGGTTTGAAGCTGAGGGTGCACGGCGAGGAAGAAACCGTATTGTCTTATCAGCAAGCAGAAGGCAAATTCCGTTTTAATCGCGATAAGTCAGGGATTGGTCTTCGCGGTGAGCGCAGGACGAGTGTTGAACTGAAGGATGGTTTGCTGGCTTTGCGCATCTTCGTCGATAAATCCTCCGTCGAGGTGTTCATTCAAGGCGGTGAGAAGGTGATGACAGGCCGTATTTACCCAGGTACTGAATCTCTCGGCATATTCGCCTACGCAGAAGGTGCTTGTACTATGGTATCCTTTAAAAAATGGGACATCAGCTAGGGGGGCTTAATCTGTCTAAACTATATACGATTGGTGAAGCATTAATTGATTTTATTCCGGATACTCGCGGCATTGAGCTCAAAGATGTCGTTGGTTTCACGAAGGAAGCAGGCGGCGCTCCAGCTAATGTTGCTTGTGCGGTTGCGAAGCTAGGCGGCAGCAGTGCCTTCATAGGTAAGCTGGGTAAAGATGCTTTCGGTGACTTTCTCTTGGAAACGATGAAAGCGTCAGGTGTTGATACTCAGCATGTGCTCCAAACGAATGAAGCAAATACTGCTCTTGCGTTTGTAAGTTTAAAAGCCGACGGGGACCGCGATTTTTCTTTCTACCGAAATCCAAGTGCCGATATGCTGCTTTCAGAGGATGAGATTAACGAAGAGTGGTTCGCTAAAGGAGATATTTTGCACTATTGCTCAGTAGATCTTATTGAGGCTCCTGTGAAATATGCGCATCTCAAAGCGATTGCGGGGATGAAAGCAGCAGGAGGACTCATCAGCTTTGATCCTAACGTGCGCCTGCCGCTATGGGCAGATCATGAGCAGTGCAGACAAACGATACTGCAATTCATTCCTTTGAGCCATCTTGTCAAAATAAGCTCGGATGAGCTTGCTTTTGTGACGGGAATTGAAGACGAGAAAGAGGCTATTGCTTCTTTGTTTGTCGGAGACGTTCAAGCTGTTGTATACACAAAGGGAGCGGATGGTGCGGTGTGGTATACGTCTTCCTACGAAGTATCTACTCCTGGCCAGAAAGTAGCCGTTGTGGATACGACTGGGGCTGGCGATGCTTTTATTGGAGCGCTGCTGTACCAGATGCAGCGAAGTGAAGAAGCGTTAAGCGAAATGAATGCCGATACGGCCAAACGTTTGGTTTCGTTTGCGAACGCCGCCGCTGCTCTTACGACAACAAGAGCAGGCGCGATTTCGTCGCTGCCTGTTTTGCAGGAGCTTCCTCCTATGTAATCAACACTGTATCTATTTAGAGAGTATGTTTTTTCTCGCCAATTCGGGAGAATGAAACATACTCTTTTTTTGAATGGATAACTGAATGGCTATAAGTCCTCGCAAACGTTAATAAATGTGCATGCAAGTGAAAGTTTGTAATTGGGTAAGCACTTGTCATAGAATGAATTAAAATAATGGTTTTGGCAGAACGAAGGGTGTGTTGTCCATTGGCTACGATGAAAGTCATTGTTGCAGAAATCGAAAAAGAATTAGAAGTAAAAGAAATAGAAATTAAGGGAAACATCTATGACGCATTAGATGAAATAGCTGAAGGCAACGTAGAATCTATCACGATATGGAATGATGTTGTTTTATGGTTTAACATGGATTTGCAGTCCGATGGGTCAGCATTCAATTTCCATCTGACCGAGAAATCGCGAATTAGAAACCAAGATGAATACGAGCCTAAAGTATCCGTTATTGGAAATGCTATTTTCACTGGAACGGATGAAGATGGTGAACCCGTTGGAATGACGGAGGACGAAATTAAGGCTGTCATGAGTAACTTCATTGACCGCAAAACATACCACCAATTCACTAGAATATAAAGAATGAGGGCGGAGAGGGATCTCCGCTCTTTTTTAATTCCGTTAATATCGTTATTCAGTAGGAACCCTGTTATTACTGAACTTTTGCTGCCTTACGTAATCTTTTACATCATACGCCTGCTCCCTACTGAACACTAGATGGGGGCTTTTTGTCGTCAAGCTTGTTCATCTTCCGTTCATTTTTGAATGCTATAGTCGATCTCACTAAGACCAATGGAAGGTGGATTAAAGCAGATGAAGAAGTGGACGATAGGGCTCGGCATTTTAATCATTTTAGCCGCGGCTGGAGCAGGTGCCTATTATTTTTATTTTGCTAAGGATAAGGAAGCAGCAGGTGTAATGCCTACGTCTCTGACGGTGCAGGCGACAAAAGGGTCAATCGTAAAACAAATTAGCGGGACAGGCTCGGTAGCAGCTAATTCGAGGGAATCGGTGACTGCTGGCAAGAGCGGCACCATAGCTACTGTGAATGTCAAAAAAGGAGATAAGATTAAAGCGGGACAAATTCTTGTTACCTTTGAGTCTGCGGACGACAATGATGACAAAATTAAATCGATCAATAAAAGCATCACAAAACTACAAGAAACGATTACTGAATACCAACAAAGCTATAAGGAAGCAACGGGCACTGAAAATGAAGAGGCCACGAAGGCATCGCTTCAAAAGAATATTGAAAATGCAAACGATGAGATCGCAGACTACCAGGATCAACTACAAGATATCTATGAAGCACAAGCAAAAGAGGAAAAAGTAGTGACAGCCTCCATAGATGGCGAAGTTACCGAAATGTCTATTGAGGTAGGCGATGAGGTGAATGCCAATACGGCAATAGCTACAATTGTAGATTATACGAAGCTAGAATTTGTGACATCTGTGGATGAGCTTGATATATCTGCTTTAAAGGTTAATCAATCGGCAGATTTGTCCTTAAGCGCGCTGACTGACAAGAAGATCAATGCAACCGTATCGGATATTGCGATGGAGGGTACTTCCAATAACGGTTCATCTTCATTTGAAGTGAACTTATTGCTAAAGAACATTGAAGGCGTGAAGGCGGGGATGTCTGGTGAGGCAGCCATTACAATTGCGTCTAAGGAAAACATCATTCTTGTACCAGTAAATGCTGTCGTCGAAATGGGCACAAGGTCTTTCGTTCGTATTCCGTCTGAAAATGGCGGAGCGGGTACATCGGCAGGCGCTGGACAGGCTGGGCAGCAGCAAGAAGGGGCAGCTGCTCCTGGTGGAGCTGTAGACGGGAAACAAGGAACGGCGACCGGACAAGGCAATACAACAAGCGGAGCACAGAAAGCTCCGACGGGGGGAACGGGAACAGGAGCTGTGAGGCAAGGTGCTCAGGGTGCGCAAGGTAATGGTTCAAGAGCAGTCGCAGGCCAATCCATTGCAGCTGATGGAACGGCTTCAGCAGGTCAATCGGGAGCAGGTCGCGCAGCCGCTGGTGGCGGATTTGCAGCTGGCGGTCGTGGCGGCCGCATGCCGGATGCGCTTGGCGGCCAACTGGTTGAGGTGACCACAGGACTCAGCAATGAAAATTTTGTGGAAATTGTCTCAGGGCTAAAAGAAGGGGACAGTGTGCTTGTTCCGATTGCCCAAGGAACGGCTGGCATGGGCAGCAGCTCTGCGGAGATGACAATGCGGCAGGGCGGCTTTGCTGGCGACGTAATGGTCTTCCCAGGAGGCATGGGCGGAGGAATGCGGACTGGAACAGGTGGTCCACGATGAGTTCAACGCTGAATGCTCCATTAATAGAAATGAACAAGATCACGAAGTTTTATACGATGGCGCGTGAAAAAATGACAGTGCTCCATGAGGTCTCACTTACGGTTGCACGCGGTGATTTTCTAGCCATCGTGGGTCCATCCGGCTCTGGAAAATCGACGCTTATGAATATTATTGGCTGTCTTGATTTGCCGAGCGAAGGAAGCTACAAGCTTGAGGGGCTTGAGGTGACTGGACAAAGCGATAATAAACTGACAGAAATACGAAATAAAAAAATTGGATTTATTTTTCAAGGGTATCATTTGCTTCCGAAGCTCACAGCACTTGAGAACTGCGAGCTTCCGCTTATTTATCGGGGGCTGCCGGGCAAGGAGAGACGTATGCGTGCGATGGAAGCGCTGGATAGAGTAGGGCTCGGTGATCGTATGAACCATCGCCAAAACGAGCTGTCGGGCGGGCAGCAGCAGCGTGTTGGCATTGCACGCGCTCTGGCGACTAATCCGCCCATACTGCTTGCCGATGAACCAACAGGTGCGCTTGATTCTAAGACAGGCATGGAAGTGCTCAATATGATGGATGAACTGCATCGCTCAGGTCAGACTATCGTTTTGATTACACATGATATGGAAGTAGCCAAACGAGCAAGCCGTACGGTCATTATTCGGGATGGGGTGTTGACGGAGCGGGAGCAAGAGAGGAGGGACAGCGATGAAGCTTACGCAAGGTCTCAGGATGGCAGTCAAGAGCGTCTTATCCAACAAGCTTAGAACAATATTATCGATGCTCGGTATATTGATTGGTGTTGCAACGGTCATTGCGCTTGTTGCTATGGGAAAGGCTTCCTCCAATGAAGTGGCTAAGCAGGTATCTTCCCTTGGCAGCCCTAACTCGCTCTCCGTTAATATACTTGGACGTGGAACAGTTACGACGCTGTCAGTCGATGAAGCGAATGAGCTTGGTGATGTTATGAATATTGCGGGTGTTGCGCCTGTGACGAGCACAACAGGATATGCGAAATACGGCAAGACGCAGGTATCCGTTACCGTAGAAGGAATAACCGCCGCTTATGAGGAAGTGAAAAGCTTTCCCGTACAGGATGGCAGGTATATCGCCTCTCCAGATATAACAAACAACACAAAGGTTGCGCTTATTGGTGTGGAGACCGCGAAGGATTTATTTGAGGATGAGAGAGTGGACCCTGCGGCGGCAGTAGGGAAAAAGATAACTATTAACGGTTATAATTTCACGATTGTTGGATTGCTGGAATCGCAAGGAAGCTCACTCAGCGGCTCAAATGACGAGAAAATATTAATTCCGATAACGACAGCTCAGAAAATATTTCAAACAAGCGGTGTTTCTACTATTAACTTAATTGTCTCGGATATAGATCGTATGGCTGCGACGGTTACTGCCGTAGAAGCTGTTCTCTATGAGAAATTCCGAGGCAATGAGAATGCCTACAGGGTGTTTAATCAAGAGGAAGCGATGAAAACACTAAATTCCGTTAATGAAACGATGAACAGGCAGCTCATTTATGTAGCGATCATTTCTCTTATCGTAGGTGGAATCGGCATCATGAATATTATGCTAGTGTCTGTAACAGAGCGAACGCGAGAGATTGGCATTCGTAAATCATTGGGAGCAAAAAAGCGGGATATTATGTTTCAATTTCTAGTAGAGGCGGTGTGCATCAGCGGTTTGGGAGGCGCACTAGGAATTGGACTTGGATATATCGCCTCTTTTATTATTGGAATGATTATGAAGACGGAAACGGAAGTACCTTTAGATACTGTATGGTTAGCTTTTGTCTTCTCTGCCCTCGTAGGCGTTATATTTGGCTATCTGCCTGCAAATAAAGCGGCAGGTCTGCGTCCGGTTGACGCGCTTCGCCATGATTAGACTTTAAGGTTCTACCCTATTATTTGTGCTCATAGAATGAACCATCAGGATCGGATTAAGAGAGAGGGGGGCGGCGGCAGCTGCTTCCTGCTTCCTTTTTCCGGCCAAGATGGAAGGAGAGCACATGAGGCGAAGAAGAGGGACGTTTTCAATAGTTTCGATGATCGATCGTATACGGACAAGCAGACCGATGGCCTTGTTTGCAATCGGAGCGATGCTTGGTGCTTCTGTCATTCTAGTAAGACTTTCAGTTGATGAGCTTCGCGATGCGCAGGCTGCTAGGTCTTTAACAGACAATGCTGCTATTAAAGCGGGCAGCCAAGCGATACCGAAAACGAGCGTGTTGGATGATGCGGATGCGCTCATTCCATCTTCTGAAAATGATCTTTTAAATCGGCCAACGGCTGGTGATGGGAAGAATGGAGAAACGCTGGATGCGATTGATCGTCTTGTCATTCGTGTTTATTTGACGAAGGAAAAGCGGATAGAGCGAGTTCCGCTTGAAGCGTATGTTCGCGGTGTAGTAGCTGCGGAAATGCCAATCGGATTCGAGCTTGAGGCGTTAAAGGCGCAGGCCATTGCGGCTCGTACGTATATGATTCGTAGAATTGTTCTTGGCAATGACAGCGGAGTACCGGTAAAAGGAGCGGATGTGACGGACACAACCGATCATCAAGTGTATATTTCAGTTGCAGAGCTCGCAGCCAAATGGCCAAAGAATGAGCAGAAAAACAATATGAGCAAGCTTAATGAAGCGATCCTTCAGACGAAGGGCAAGGTTATCACTTATAAAGGCGAACCGATAGATGCCGCTTTCTTCTCTACCAGCAATGGATTCACCGAAAACTCGGAGGACTATTGGTCGCAAGAAATTCCATATTTGCGCAGTGTGGCAAGCCCATGGGACAAAGAGCTGTCGCCGAAATATAAAGAAACGATCAAGCTGTCACTGAACGAGTTTTACAGAAAGCTGGGGGTAGCAAAGAAGAACTCTGCCAAACCCTCCATTCGTGTAATAGAGAAGACAGAAGGAAATCGAATCAGCAAGATTATTATAGGAGACAAAACGTTCACAGGCCGAGAAGTGAGAGAGCTGCTAGGACTTGCTTCCTCTCAATTTATTTGGAATATAAAAGATAAATCGATATCCATAACGACTTTTGGTTATGGGCATGGCGTCGGCATGAGCCAGTGGGGAGCCAATGGAATGGCGCAATCAGGGGCAAAAGCCGAAGCTATTCTGGCTCATTATTATTCTAGCGTTCAAGTGGAACAAGCTTCGAAGCTATCGGAAGAGCTGAGAGCTCGCTCGTAATTTGAACTCTTTCAATATTTCGTATTCACCTCACGTATAAACCTAGCAGATCTGGTAACAATGGCTAGTGAGGTGATAGAAAATGAATGATCAAAATCAAAGTAAACCGAAGCAAAGACCAGAAGAAACTCCCAAAACTGTTCTGGGAGGAACGTCTGCCGCCAAATCTAGCAGTGGATGGAAGAACCTTTTTGCAAAGCGATGGGTATCTCCAGCAATCTTCATGGCCGCGGCAGCAATTATCGTAACCTTAATGTGGATCTATCAGGGGGCGGATACAAAACCGACAGCGACAACAGGAAAAACCGAGCCTTCTGAAGTTACACAAGGGGAAGCGTCAGGAACGCAAGGCAAGGATGAAGAAGTGCAAGAAGTTATTGCTGCCAATGAATCGATCCATTGGCCGCTAACTGACAAAACAGTGCTTAAAGAAGAGCTTCCATTCTACGATGCAAAAGCAAGTGACGCAGAACGCGAAGCTGCATTGATCCAAACGGGTGACAAGTTCTCTCCTCATATGGGTATCGACTTTGTTGACCCAAATGGAAAAACATTTGATGTGCTTGCAGCATTATCAGGCAAGGTTACTTATGTGGAGCAGCATCCAACTAACGGCAACTCCGTCGAAATCACACATGAGGGCGGTCTAGTGACTGTTTACCAAAGCTTAGCGGATGTAACAGTTAAAGAAGGCGATGATGTTACGCAAGGAACAATAATCGCAAAAGCCGGTCGCAATGATTTGGAACGCGATTTGGGCATCCACCTTCATTATGAAACAAGAAGCAATGGCAAGGCGATAAACCCAAGCTCGTTAGTGCAAGAGTAATACAAGTTAAACCATAACGTCAGGTTAGTAAAAAAATAGGACTTTAGTCGTACAGGCGGGGAGCAATTCCCTGCCTGTTTTACGTTTTTATGAAAATTTATTCACATTCCTGCCTGTCAAGCTTGGCCACAACGAATATATACGGTGCCTACTCATATAATGTACCAAACTATCTCGAGTAGGGAGGCGGGAACGTGCACGATTACATTAAGGAGCGAACCATTAAAATAGGCCGCTGCATCGTGGAAACGAAGCATACGGTGCGGACGATCGCCAAGGAGTTTGGTGTGTCTAAAAGCACTGTGCACAAGGATTTAACTGAGCGGCTTCCTGAAATAAACCCCGATTTGGCCGATCAGGTAAAGCACATTCTCGAGTACCACAAATCGATTAGGCATCTGAGGGGAGGAGAAGCGACCAAAATTAAATATAAAAAAACGAGTACAAAAAAGCGTGAAGTACTCGCAGCAGGAAAGCATTGAAGTTTTTTCACGAATTATAGAGGAATTTTGTCTTTTTTGGCGAATAATAAACGTTAGCGGTTTCTGTGTCAAGGGAACCAAATGTACGTTTTGTAATTATTATTCGTTGGGGGACTTAAGCCTTATGTTGAGCAAGGATATTGGGATTGATCTTGGTACTGCTAATGTATCCATACAYGTAAAAGGAAGAGGCGTTGTTCTCGATGAGCCTTCTGTAGTTGCCATTGAGAGTGATTCGAAACGCGTGCTGGCAGTTGGCGAGGAAGCGCATCGCATGGTAGGCAGAACGCCGGGCAATATTATTGCGATTCGTCCGCTGCGTGATGGTGTTATTGCGGATTTTGAAATTACGGAAATTATGCTTAAAGCATTTATTGATCGCGTGGAGGGACGGAAATGGTTTAGCCGTCCCCGCATTCTTATCTGTGCTCCAACCAACATTACTTCTGTAGAGCAGAAGGCTATTCGTGAAGCTGCAGAACGCAGCGGAGCAAAAGAAGTATTTCTTGAGGATGAACCAAAAGCCGCTGCGATAGGGGCTGGAATGGATATCTTCCAGCCTAGCGGCAATATGGTCGTTGACATTGGCGGAGGCACGACAGATGTAGCCGTTCTTTCTATGGGCGACGTTGTCACTGCCTCCTCCATTAAAGTCGCAGGGGACAAGTTTGACGATGCGATTATGAAGTTTATCAAGAACAAATACAAGCTTCTAATCGGTGAAAGAACAAGCGAGGATATTAAAATTAAAATTGGTACTGTGCTAGAGGGCGGAAAACAGGAAGAGATTGATATTCGTGGTCGCGACATGGTTTCAGGCCTTCCTCTCACATTAACGATTCGTTCAGGAGAAATTCGTGAGGCGCTTTGGGATTCCGTAATGTCCATCGTATCGGCTGCTAAGGCTGTGCTGGAACGCACGCCGCCTGAGCTGTCAGCGGACATTATTGACCGTGGTGTTATTTTGACAGGTGGAGGCGCTTTGCTTGGCGGACTAGATTCGCTTCTAGCAGAAGAGCTTAAAGTGCCTGTGCTTATTGCGGAAGATCCGATGCACTGCGTCGTTAAGGGAACCGGAATCCTTCTAGATAACTTGGACAAGCTCGGGAAGAAGTAAAGACCGTATGCGGCTTATATAATAGATGATTTGCGCGGGTAGGGAGCCTTAGGGGGGCGTAGCCGAGGCGTAAATGAGTCATAGGTCGCATGGACAAGCTATTCAGGCAGCCTTGCTTTCAACCGATAACATATATAGCTAGGATCGATTGGAAGCACTAAGGGGGTAACAACGGATGTTAAGAGGATTGTACACCGCGGCGTCAGGCATGATTTCTCAGCAGCGCAGACATGATACGGTGACGAACAATATTTCGAATATTAATACGCCTGGTTATAAGCAGACAAACGCTGTAACTCGTTCGTTTCCGGAGATGATGCTGTCATTGACAGGCGCTGGTCCGGAGAATTTCACCAAGATCGGTAAACTGACTAACGGTGTATTTGCGGAAGAAAGCTTGTCTATTCATTTGCAGGGCGATCTGACACAGACGAATAACTCGTCTGACTTTGCTTTGATCTCCAACATTGAAGTAGACGGGTTGTCCTTTGACGCTTCCGGTAAAAATATAAGCCCGGACGGAGAGATTACTTTTCAGCCTCAAGCCTTTTTTACACTACAGGATCAAAATGGCGAGGTTCGGTATACGCGGGGCGGGAAGTTTACGCTGACCGAGGATGGCTTTCTTATGGGAAGTGACGGCTCGAGCGTGCTTGGAACGAATGGTCAGCCGATTCGGATGCCTGCCGGTGTAGGTCTAGACAGACTTGTACTGACTGATAATCAGCGCTTCGTTGATGCCAATGGGCAAGATATCGGCGTTCAATTGCTAATTAGCCGTGTTGATAATCCGAATATGCTTGTGCGCGAAGGAAACGGAAGCTTCCGATTCTCGGGAGAGGGCGGCGAAGCTGTCGCTATCGCTCCGAATGAACGCGTGGAAGTGAGACAAGGCTACATAGAACGTTCTAATGTTGATACCGCGCAAGCAGCTATTGACCTTATGTCGGCGCTGCGTGCTTATGAAGCTAACCAGAAGGTTATCCAATTTTATGATCAAAGCTTAAGCAAAGCCGTCAACGAAGTCGGTCGCGTGTAACAACAGGTTGAAGTAGCGGAGGTGCACGAAACATGAACAGTTCAATGATTAACGCTATGGTATCGATGAATGGTCTTCAACAAAAGCTGGATCTTCTAGCGGATAACATAGCTAATGTGAATACGGTTGGTTACAAAAAGAAGGAAGCTACCTTTGAGGATCTTCTAACGAACTTAAGAACTCAGCCGGAAGCTTTCAATCAGCCTGGCCGTAAAACGCCGATGGATTTCACACAAGGCTGGGGCTCAAGAATGACAATGGTTCAGCCTAATTTGTCCCAAGGTCCAATGCAGGGAACCGATAAGGACACGGATATTGCGATCGAGGGAAATGCATTGTTCGAGGTGGAAGTGGACAACGCTGGCAACCGTGCTTATACACGCAATGGAGCGTTTCAGTTGACGGTCGGCGCAAACGGTGATACGATTTTGGCAACGGAAGACGGATATCCAGTCGTAGCAAATGTAAGAAATGCTGTGACAGGAAACGTGGTTGAGGGCAATATCGTAGTACCACAAGGGTACAGTTTGCGGGTTAATCCAGATGGAACGGTGCTAGGAGTATCTTCCGAGCGCACGATTCCGCTTGGCAGCATTAAGCTGCTCCAAGCTTCGCGTCCTGCGGCACTAACTGCTGTTTCTGATAACCTGTTTGTCGTTGCAAACGGAATTAATGCTGGTGATGTCGTGCAGCAGACCGTGCCGAACTCGGAAAATAACATTGTGCTGCGTCAAGGGTACTTGGAGCAGTCAAATGTCGAGCTGACGGACGAGATCACCGAGCTTATTAATGTGCAGCGCGCTTATCAATTGGCAGCTAGAGCGTTATCGTCAAGTGATACGATGATGAGTCTTACCAACGGGCTGCGCGCATAAGGATAGGATGATGTGAATGAGTATGGCCGATGAGCGAATGGACCACGAAGCAAGCGGATCCGGGAGTAAAGCGGAAGAGAAAAGCTCAGGGAGGCAGAAGCGCGCCGGTCGCGTGAAGGCTGAAGAGAAGAGCTCCAATAAGAAGCAACGGCCCAAAGGGGTAAGCATGCTGCTGTGGCTTTTGCGCAAAAGCATCGTACCGCTCATAATGATCATTATGCTTGTGGCAGGCTTGTACATTGGTTACGCTGTAATAGGCAAGCAGCCTGAGGATGAGGTTTTTAGCTGGGCAACATGGCAGCATCTCTATGACTTAGTGTTTGCTGAATCGTAATCAATTAAATAGAAGAAGGGATGCCCGCTTTGCAGTGTATGCTGCGTAGCGGGCATCCCTTTTTTTGATAGCCTACATTATTTGTGCAAGTAAGAAACTCGTCGTGTAACGAGGTGACGAGCTTCTCACTTGCTGTTTTTTGAACTATTTTACACTTACTCTAATCGTCACGCTTTTTCCTGCATAGGTCGCTTTAATGGATGCAGATCCTTTGCTAACAGCAATGATCTTTCCATTAACCACGGTTGCAACACTCGCTTTGGAGGATGTCCAAACCGCATTGTCGGTAACGTCAGCCGGGTTTCCAGTCGTAAAGTTAGCTTGCAGCTTAGCCGAATAGCTTCCTCCCGGACTGAGCTGAACCGATTTGCTGGATAAAACAAGTGATTTCAGTTTAGGTGAAACCACGATAGGAACGATGACCGTTTTGCCTTGGTATGAACCAGTAATCTTAGTTGTTCCTACGGCAATTCCTTTAACAGTGGTACTGCTAACGGTTGCGATATTAGGATTGCCAGACTCCCAGTTCATTTTTGAACCTAGTGAAACCTGCTTGCCGCTCTTGTAGTAACCTGTAACCTTAACGGATTTGGATTTTCCAGGGTAAAGATCTAGAGAGATAGGATCAACAACAAGCTTGACGATTTCTTCCTCTATTCTTACACGTACCGTTACACTTTTAGTCAGGTAAGTAGCAGTGAGCGTGATGCTTGTCACATCTAAGCCCTTCATCGTCGTTTCCTTCAATACGATATCATCTGATGAAGCCTTCCATTTCACTCTGCTCGAAATATTCTCTTCTTCTCCATCTTCATTAATAACGGTTACGGAAGGGAGAGGCGTTTCTTTTCCTAAAATAATGCTAAGATCCTTAACGTCGGCAATCAGCTTTAACGGCTTCATGTGAACGACTAATTTTACATCCGCTTTATAGTTTTGAAGGGATGCAGTAAGAACGGACTCTCCAAGAGCTTTGGCTGTCCATTGACCATCTTTAATCGTTGCAATCTTCTCATCTGCGGATGACCATTTTACGATTTTGGATACATCTACCTTCGAGCCATCAAATGTTGTTGCCATGACTCTAGGAAGATCCTCGCTAATATCGGTATAACCATCGATAGTTTCCGTTTCAATACTAAGTTCAGTTATGCTCGGATACACTGTAATCTCGATGCTGCGGCTTATACCTTTGTAGCTGGCTGTAATTTTAGCAGTACCAACGGATTTAGGGCTTACTAATCCGTTTGATACAGTAGCGACCACGACGTTCGAAGACGTCCAGTCGGCTTTATCAGTCACATTTTCAGGATCACTATTAAAATTATCTAAAACATCTGCTCGTACCTGTAGTGGTTTGTCCTGAAGCTGCAGATGGTATTCCTTCTCTGGTGAGAGCTTGATCGACTGGTAAGGTGTACGTATGACCACATCGATCGTTGTACTAACCCCTTTGTGGGATACCGTAATCGTCGTTTTTCCAGCACTTACCGCTGCGACAACGCCTTTTTTAACCGTTGCTACTTTTTCATTAGAACTTACCCACTTAGCATCGTCTGTTACGGGAAGTGTTCCACCTGTCTTCAGATCGACGGATGCCGTTAATACTTTGTCTTCATCGCCGATATCGATTTCGATAAGCTTGCCAGAAGTACCTGAATCGATCGTAATCGACTTGTAAGGTGAGGTTACATTTAATGTAATCGCATCGGATTTGCCCTTATACTTTGCCGTAATTGTAACGGCTCCAACACCTAGCAGCTTAATAACACCTTCATCTACGGTTGCTATCGCAGCATTCGATGTTGTCCAAACAGCTTCACCTGTCACAGGTAGCGGATCTTTGTTTCCTTTCAAGCCGTTAAGCGTGAAGGCCAGATTTTGACCAATCTCGATATCCAGCGTTGTTGGAGCGGTTACTCCGTTCTGCATGAGGCTTACGGAATCATAGATATAGTCTGATGAGGCCTTAATAGAAATGGTGAAGCCTTTATAAGTAGCGCTTATCGTTGCGGTTCCCTTGCCTACACCCGTTAAGACGCCTTTTTCCACTTTGACAAGAGCGGTATTCGATGATTTCCATGTCGCATCGGCAGTAACTTCTTTTCTAATGCCTGTACCTGTTGCATAAACGGCTAGATTAACCTTATCATCTTCAACAAATGTTTCCAGTGATGATGTGCTGCTGTTGTAATCCGATGGGTCATAGGTGAAATCAATGCCGGTGATCGTATCTTCCGCGGCGTTGACAATGCCGGTCATGGAAGTCATAACCATTACGATTGCAAGCGTAGCTGCGAGCCACCTGCGAGTTACTTTCAACGACTTATTCAAGCGTAAACTAAAATTCACTACATCCCTGTCCTTTCTTGTTTAAAGTAATTGGTATTCTATTTATAACGGTAAGAAGATGGTGAAAATGAATAACGATCACAAAATGTATACATAAAAAAATTGCAAATAGTCAGTTAGAACTAACTTCTGCAATTTGTTCCGCTTATTAGGAACAGCGGATAGTTTTATTTTTACGGGAGGTAGTTGTATAATAGTTGGGAACCATGGTGGACCGTCAGTTATAGGTAGAGGAGCGTGAATAGTTGAATCTGCCGAATCTATTAACATCATTGCGTTTTTTATTAATCCCTGTCTACATCGTGATTTTTGCGGAAGGACATATGATTCCTGCCTTTTTGATTATGGTTGCTGCCGGTATTACCGATGTTCTTGATGGTTATATCGCGCGCAGAACTGGTCAGATTACAACGGCTGGAATGATGCTTGATCCGCTTGCGGACAAGATGATGCTGATCACTGTTATTGTATCGCTGCTCGTATCCGGCCATATTTCCTGGGCTGCGGCTGCAGCGATGTTTTTGCGCGATTTGGGCATGATAGCGGGGGGATTCTATTTTCACTTCCGAGGGAAAAAGACGGTGCCTGCCAACTGGATGGGAAAGCTGACAACTGTGCTCTTTTATGCAGCGATAATGCTCATTTTCTTTGAAGTGCCGAATGCTCATGTTTATTTGTGGGGCGTTATTGGCTTTTCATTCATTACTTCAATGATGTATATCGTCATGTTTAAAGCGCTGAATAAACACATAACAGAAACACCTACTGGACATTCGTGATCATCAAGTCACTACATATGAACAAAGAGGCTTGGCGGAGGACACTTCGGGTCCAAGCAGCCAAGCCTCTTATCTTAACCTTCATAAACTGCAGTTTATGAGGGATATGTATAGTGTCGTACAGAATGACACTTTTTATACTACCTAACTTAACAATTGAGAGGGGCTTTTTTTCATGTTGGATATTAACCAAATTCAAGAAATCATTCCGCACCGCCCGCCGTTTCTGCTAATCGACCGTATTTTGGAGGTTGAGCCAGGCGTACGCGCAGTCGGTCTTAAAAATGTTACGATGAATGAACCTTACTTTGTAGGTCATTTTCCGGGTTATCCGGTTATGCCAGGCGTACTTATAGTAGAAGCGCTTGCGCAAGTAGGTACTGTAGCGATGCTGATGATTGAAGCCAATCGTGGAAAGCTTGGTTTTTTTGCAGGCATCGACGGCTTCCGTTTTCGCGGTCAAGTTAAGCCTGGCGATACGTTGACGCTTGAGGTCCAAATTACAAGGCTGAAGGGCTCTATTGGAAAAGGACAAGGAACAGCACGGGTTGGCGATCAAATCGTTGCCGAAGGCGAGCTTATGTTTGCTTTATCTAATCCTTCATAAATTAAAATTCATGAATGAAAGAGGCTGCTAAATATGACGAACGAAACGAATGCTAAAGTTATTGCTAAATATGAGGCGTGGCTTAATGATCCGTTGATTGATTCAGGAACAAAGGACGAGCTTCGCAGTATTGAAGGACAAGAAAAAGAAATTACGGATCGCTTTTATCGCGACCTTGAATTTGGTACGGGCGGCTTGCGCGGCGTAATGGGTGCAGGAACGAATCGTTTGAATACTTATACGGTTGGTAAAGCAACACAGGGACTCGCAAATTGGCTGCTTGCTGGCAAGTCGGCGGATGGAGCGGCTCCTTCTGTTGTTATCGCTCACGATTCCCGCAATAACTCACCTGAGTTTGCACTAGATGCAGCGCTTGTGCTTGCGGGCAACGGAATCACTACTTATTTGTTCACAGCGCTTCGTCCAACACCACAGCTTTCTTTTGCGGTACGTGCGCTAAATGCAGCAAGTGGAATTGTCATTACGGCAAGCCATAATCCACCTGAATATAATGGTTACAAAGCATATGGCGCTGACGGCTGCCAGCTTATTCCTGAGGAAGCTGAACAAGTTATTTCTGCTATCAGTCAAATCGCGGGTTTCGATGAAGTGAAACGGGTTTGCCGCGAAGAAGCGGAAGGAAAAGGATTGCTGCGCTGGCTTGGAGATGACGCCGATCAACAATTTATTGATACGGTTGTTGCTCAGAGCTTGAATGCTGACCTTATTAAAGGTGAAGTTGGAGAAAAAATTAGTGTTGTCTTCACACCTCTACATGGCACTGGCAACATGCCTGTTCGCGAAGTGTTGAAAAAGGTTGGTTTTAAAAATGTGCACATCGTACCGGAGCAAGAGCAGCCGGATGGATATTTTAGCACGGTAAAGTCTCCTAACCCGGAAGAGCGCGAAGCGTTCACTCTTGCGATTAAGCTGGCGCAGCAGGTGAATGCTGATATCATTATCGGTACTGATCCTGACGCAGACCGTATGGGTGCGGTTGTGAAAAACAATGAGGGCGAGTACGTGGTACTCACTGGCAACCAATCGGGTGCGCTAATGGTTCATTATGTGCTAAGCCAGTTGAAGGAACGTGGACAGCTGCCAGACAATGGCGTAGTGATCAAAACGATCGTAACAAGTGAACTAGGCGCAGATATTGCCCGTTCCTATGGTGTAGCGGTTGAGAACACGTTGACCGGCTTCAAATATATTGGTGAAAAAATGACTCGTTATGAGCAAACAGGAGAGCATACCTTCCTATTTGGCTACGAGGAAAGCTACGGTTATTTAACAGGAACTTATGCGCGTGATAAAGACGCGATCGTTGCTGCGCTATTAATTGCTGAAGCTGCAGCTTATTATAGCAGTCAAGGAAAAACGCTATATGATGTTCTTTTAGAGTTATACGCTGAGCATGGCTTCTATTTGGAAGGCTTGGAGTCGCGTACACTTAAGGGACTTGATGGCGTGCAAAAAATAGGCGCTATTATGGATGACTGGCGTCAAAACCCGCCTGCAGAAATCGGCGGCGTCAAAGTGGAGCGTGTGCTTGATTACGGCAAAGGCCAAGATGGCTTGCGTCCGGAAAATGTATTGAAATATTTACGCGCAGATGGCTCATGGTTCTGCCTTCGTCCATCTGGCACGGAGCCAAAAATCAAAGTTTATTTTGCGGTTAAAAGTGAGTCGAAGGATGCTGCTGTTGAGGCACTGCAAACATTGCAAGCCTCCGTTATGGAACGGGTAGACTCTACCGAATAGTACAATAATTAACCTGTTTAGAACGGAGGAATTGTGTGTTTTTACGTTGGCAGCAATGGAATCGGCGCGCAAGATTCGCATTATGGATCATTGCAATTATCGGGGTGGCGGCAGCATTGCCGCTCGGTGCCGTTCGGATGGAAATGGAAAAATCGTCGAAGCAAGTAGAGTATGTATTTGATTATCGGGATATTATTGAGGTGGCGGAGCGTCAGGCTCGTCCGCAGCAATTTTTAACGGAAAAGCTGGAGATGCTCAAGGAAGCTGGCGTCACAACAATGGCTGTTTATGAGAGCTCTCTGAAGGATCTGCAAATTTCCGGCAGACTTACTTTTTACAGCTCCAGAGATGCTGCATTGCTTCAAAGTAAATTTGAGCCGGTAGGCCAAAACTTTACTTATATTTTGTTCAATGGGCCCAAAGAAGAAGAAATGATTGGACCGATTGTTCGCGAAGCGCTTGATCGCTCCGAGGCTGTGTATAGCAATTGGTCGTACGGTGGCCGAAATGGCTTAGTCGTTGAGATGCCAATTGCAGAGGCTGTTATGAAGACGATGGATTTTGATCCGATTTCACTTGAAACGATTCATAATGCCGGACTTCAAATATTGCCTCGCTTATCTGACCGTATTAAGCCTTATGATCAGCAGGCAACAGATGTTATGCTTGCGAAATTGAAGGAATACGATGTAGACCGCGTATTGTTCGACGGTGACAAAGTAAAGGGTGCATCCGATCAAGCGATGGATAACAGCCTTTATCAGTTCGGAGAACTGCTCAAAAAATACGATATGGGCGTAGCGACCATAGAAAATTTGAAAAAACCGCAACAAGGCATAAATAAATTAGCTTATATTACAAATTATAATGTAGTCAGATTATATTCATTGTCGGAGAACGACGGTATGACGATGACGCCGGAAGCTATTGCTGATCGTTTTCTTTTAGCGGCGAAGGATCGTAATATCCGGATGTTTTTCTTGAACGGGACAGCTCAGTCCAATACGGATAAAGCAAAGGTGGTTCACTCCTTGGACCGTATTGCTGAAGCAATGAGTGACGAGGGCGGAATCGTAGACAAGCTCTCAGACGCGGGCTTTACGCCAGGCAAGCCAAAACCGTTTGATCATGAACAGCCTTCATGGAATAAACCACTGCGTGCAATCGTTGCTGCTGCTGCAGTAGCACTGATTACTTTGTTAATCGGCGCATTTATTCCAGGCGTCTATATTCCAGTTTATGCGATTGGCTTAGTTGGAAGCGCAGGCTTGTACAAGCTAAACAGCTCGCTTATGGAGCAAGGACTTGCATTAGGTGCTTCAATTGCAGCTCCTACGCTGGCTCTTATATGGGTAATGAATCGGATTTATTCCCGTACCGTTGGCGAGCGTCGTGTTATTGGCGGAACGAAATGGTCAGTAGGAAGAAGCCAGCAAGGGCAGACTCCTCAGCAGCCAGGTGCTGTATATGAGAACGGCAATCGTATGAAATGGATATTCCCTGCCATATCTACGGGAAGACGTTTTGGCCTTGCTCTGAATTGGTTTATTGTGGCGACGCTCATTTCTCTTATGGGAGCGCCGATGATATTCGGATTGTTGAACAATATTACGTACAATCTTGTATTGGAACAATTCCGCGGCGTAAGTGTGCTGCATTTGGCTCCGATTATCCTTGTGGCCATTTATGTGTTTTTCTATAACGGTCAAACATCAATCGGAAAGCTGCGCAAGCTGCTTTCTCAACCTATTACATTAACATGGATTATAGTAGCTGGAGTTATTGGCGTTATCGGCTTCTATTACTTGTCTCGTACAGGGAATGGTGGACAAGCACCTGCTATTGAGCTGCTTATTCGCGGCTGGCTGGAAAATACATTCGGCGTACGACCGCGTTTTAAAGAGTTCATGCTTGGTCATCCGCCGCTGCTGCTTGGCTTGTTCCTTGCACTTCGTTATCGTGCGGCATGGCTGCTTGTTATCATTGGTTCGATTGGTCAATTGACGATGGTTGATACGTTTGCACATCTTCATACACCACTTCACATTTCGATGATTCGTGTAGCGCTCGGCTTGGGTACAGGTATCATAATCGGATGTATCTTGATTTTGGCATGGCAGATCGTGGAAGGAGCAATTCGTAAATGGGCACCAGCCATCATCCGCAAGTTCGTCGAATAGTAATTTCAGGCTATTATGGCTTCTACAACAGCGGTGATGAAGCGGTACTCAAATCGATATTGCTAGCACTAGAAGAAGAAGGCAAAGCGCAGGGCGTACAAATTCAGCCGATCGTTTTATCAGGTGATCCAGATTGGACAAGCCGTATGTACGGGGTTGAAGCTGTCCGCCGCATGCATCCAGGAGATCTATGGAAAGCATTGAAAGGCAGCGACGGTCTAATAAGCGGAGGCGGAAGCCTCCTGCAGGACGTTACAGGCGCCAAAACGATTCCTTATTATACTGGCGTCATGAAGCTGGCCCAATTGCTGGGTAAGCCAACATTCGCTTATTCGCAAGGGATTGGCCCTGTGATTCGGCGCTGGATGGACCCTATGATACGCGGAGTGATGAAGCAAAGCGCTTATGTATCCGTTAGGGATGAGGAATCCGCTGCTTTGCTTGGACGAATCGGCGTGCCTAGTGATCGGATCGATGTTGTTCCTGATCCGGTCATGGGCTTGCCGCTCCCTGCGGGTTCATCAGCGGCTGGACAAGCTTCCGACCCTGCTGCTGCGCCGCTGGTCGGTGTATCGCTGCGCCCTTGGCGCAGTGACGGCGCCGATCTCGAACGCGCCGCCGAGGCGCTAGTCGCGCTGTCGAAGCGCATGCCTGTCCGGCTGCGCTTCCTGCCGTTCCACACACCCTCCGACACTGTAGCGTCGGAGCAGGTGCTGGAACGGCTTCGCGGCAGGCTCGGCGACGGTTCCACCGCCGAGCTGGCCGCGCCCAGCGACGACCCCCAGCAAATGCTGCTTGAGGTCAGCCGGTGCGACGCTTTGTTCGGCATGCGCCTCCATGCGCTTATTTATGCCGCCGGCCAAAGGGTTCCTATGCTTGGCCTCTCATACGACCCGAAGATCGACCAATTTCTGGGTCGACTTGGCATCAAAGCCATCGGCACGACGGAGCAGCTCGATGCCGAAAAATTCGCAGATGCAGCGGGTTTGCTGCTGTCTGACAAAGAGGGCTGGCAGGCAAAGCACAAGTCAACAATCGATCTTTTAAAACAACAATCGCAAAGACCGGCGCAACAAATTGTACATTTGCTGCGTCATACATTATCGAGGTGAGTTCCTCTTGTCGAAACAACTACCAACTGTGCCGTTATACGGCATACCATTCTCCAAAGTGGGCATGGATGACACAGTCAATTACTTAATAGAAGCGATCGAAGAAAGACGCGTAACCCATGTGATTACCGCTAATCCGATCATGATTATGTCTGCCGTCGAGGACCCCAAGTATAGTGCGATGATGCGGCGCGCAGATCTTATTGTGCCTGATGGTGCAGGAGTTGTATGGGCGGCCAAATACGTAGGACAGCCTGTTGCAGAACGAGTGACGGGGTTTGATCTCCTTCACCGCTTGCTGCATGAGGGTGAAAAGCGTAGATGGAAGGCTTACCTGCTTGGCACCTCACAGGAGATTATTGAAGCGGCGGCGGAGAAGCTGCAGCTGCAATATCCTCAAGTGAAAATTGTAGGCTATCGGAATGGTTTTTTTGGCCCTGATCAGGATGAGGAAGTCATCGAAGAAATCCGTGCGGCTGGTCCTGATTTATTGTTTGTGGCACGAGGTGCGGATACGCAGGAGCCGTGGATTGTGAAATACAAGCAAAAGCTGGGCGTACCATTGATTATGGGCGTTGGCGGAAGCTTCGACGTTGTTTCGGGTAAACTAAAGCGAGCTCCGAATATTTTCCAAAAACTTCGGCTTGAATGGTTTTATCGCTTGCTGCAAGAGCCTAAACGCTACAAAAGAATGCTTGTTTTGCCGAAATTCGTAGTGAAAGTGGTTCGCGACAAAGAAAACGTTACAAAACCTCGACCTACACCGTGAAATTCTCGTTAAAACCATCAAAATTGGATGAAAACGGGGTTGGAGTTTCCTTTCCAATCGGAGTATAATTCACTTCGGTAGAAAGAAAAGGGGAGTTGCACACATGCCGGTAGGCTTGCTGTATTCAATTGGGTTCATAATCGCTCTTGTTCTAGCCATTGCGATGACGCCGCTTGTTAAGAAATTTGCTTTCAAAGTAGGCGCAATAGACAAACCAAATCACCGCAAGGTACACACGCGCATTATGCCGCGTCTTGGCGGTCTAGCTATTTATATTGCATTCGTTGGCGCATTCTTTATTTTATCGCCATTTATACCAGACGGCTTGCTCCGTCCGCAAGATTCCAATATGATCAACGCGCTGCTAGTCGGCGGTACAATGATTATTATTTTAGGTGCTTTCGATGACCGCTTCGAGCTTTCAGCTAAAGTGAAGCTGCTCGGTCAAATCGCGGCGGCATGCGTAGTCGTATTCGTCTTCGACGTAAAGATCGACTTGCTGAACATTCCGTTCGGTGAAACGATGCAGCCAATTGCCGGATGGATCAGCATTCCACTTACGATTCTCTGGATCGTCGGTGTAACGAATGCAATTAATCTGATCGACGGCTTGGACGGGCTTGCTGCCGGCGTGTCAGGCATCGCGATTGCAACGATTGTTGTGATGGCATCGCTGATGGGCTTCCAACCAGTTATCCTGTTGAGCACATTGCTGCTGGGCGGAATTGTCGGCTTTCTCGTTTTCAACTTTCATCCCGCAAAAATATTTATGGGCGACTCGGGCTCGCTGTTTCTCGGCTTCAGTCTAGCAACGCTTTCGATGCTTGGCTTCAAGCAGGTAACGATGGTATCGTTTGTAACACCGCTGCTCATTATCGGCGTTCCGCTTTCGGATACCTTCTTTGCAATCGTTCGCCGCTGGGTAAACAAGAAACCGATATTTGCTCCAGACAAAGGGCATTTGCACCATCGTCTGCGCGACCTTGGCTTCAGCCACCGTCGTACCGTACTTATCATTTGGGGAGTAGCTGCTATATTCGGCGGACTCGCAATCGTGCAATCGGCTGTCGTACAGTCGAGCGCGGCGAATTGGATCACTTTTGCCGTCATATGTATGCTAATGTTTTTCTTGCAGATCGGGGCAGAAGTAACCGGTATCGTGGACAAAACACGCAGGCCGCTTATTAATTTCCTAGCTCGAATGAGACTTCGACTCAAGCTGGATGCTGAATCCCGTTCCAAATAAATAAGAGCTCTGAATCCTTTAACGGAATCAGGGCTCTTTTTTTGTTGAAAATCGACCAAATAGCTAAAAAATTGGGAGCCAAAAGCCGATAACAACTGTACAGAACTTTTCTGCGGTCAGAGCGCCTAACTGCAATTGCTTCAAAGCTGACTAAAGAGGAAAAGGGAGGAAGATTTATTCAAAGGTAAGCCGCATAGTCGTCAGGCCATTTATCATTCAAATACCCATGCTCGTCATATACATAAAGGAGGAACATTGTTTTGAAAAGATTACTATCATTAGCGCTAACGCTGGCACTGTTGATTACATTGTTGCCGCCGTTCGGAGCTTCACAAACGGTAACAGCTGCAACAGGAAGCTTCAGCTTTCCGACGGAAAAGGAACTATCTACGGAAGCAAGAGTCACAACCGATCCGCGTTTTACATTGAATGGATCAATCACTGGTGTAGATCCTACTTCGGTTTCTTACAGTATTGTTCAAGTTATTAATAACAAAGGCACTGCTGACCCTACAGATGACGATCTTGGCTCCAAACGTGAGAACATAACGAGCAATATTTATATTAGCGGATTTAATATTCAGGTATATAACGTAGAATTATTTCCTGGCTTGAACCGCATTACGTTCAGAGGTATTCAAGGCGGCGGCGAAGTAACAAGCTCGATCTATATTGAGTATCACAACGGGCCTGTATTTTACGATTTAGTTGCCCAATTAGACGGTAACAAATTTGCAATTGAAGAAGTTGGAACAACGGTTGTGCATTCAACGACTTCCGCTGGCAGACAATCCGCTGATATCAGTATTACTGGTTTCGCTCCAAATGCGCAGCAGGTAACGGTGGATGTGAACGGGAGCAGCAAAACCTATTCGGTTAACAGCTCCAACAATTATCAGTTTGCCGCTTCTCCGATTACGGTGAACAAAGGAAAAAACTTGGTTACTATTAAAGTGAAAAACGCGAATCAGACAGTTGAGACAACACGCGAGATCGCTTTTTATAACGGACAAGTGACCTTTTTAGATGTGAATCTTAATGGTAAAAATGGTGCGGTTGATACGGCGGAGCCTTTAGAGTACAATCCAAACCTACTAGTTACGGATTTGAATTCAGCAAGTGTCACAGGAAGAATTATCGTGCCTAACTTCTTAAAGGATGATGACGGCAACGGCAAGCTTGATCCACATCCTAATCCAAGCAATGACATACCTATTGAATATACGATTACGCAAAATGGAGACAGCACCTTTAAGTTAATTCAACCAGCAACTGCTACTGCTAGTCCAGTAGGAACCTATTCGGGACAGGAAGCATTCTTTATTTATCAATTTACTCGTCCAATTGGAACGGATCATACAGGAAAGCTGGATTATAATAAGGTCTATAACATTCAATTAACGGCAAAAAATGCAAAAACAGAGTCGCTCGGCCAAAATGGCAGTGAAGGTACGGGGCTAATGAGTTTCTCGCTTCGTAACGGAGCGGCTCAGTTCATCGACAATATTAATTATTTAAATGGTTACAAAACAGGCTCAGGTGAATCACTCACAGGTACTCCGCTTGAAGGAGCCAATATTTATAGTGTCCCTTTAGCGATGGAAGTGTTGGTTGGTAATGCAGACGTAACGAAGACTGCTGATCTAGTTTCAGTTACAGGAATCAAAAATGTTTCCAATGCGGCTGCACCAAGTAGCTATAAATTCGATGATGTAAGCAATATCAAAAATGTATCGAGTGATTTGATCAATAAATTTGTAAATATTAATGGAAAAGTATATAAGCGTGAAATTCTTGTGTTTCACAAACTCCCATTTGAAGGTACTCAAACGGTAACGCTTAATGTTGGCGGCGTTAACGGTGTTGGTGGTGTGACGAAAGATGTTAAGTTTACAATGCTCTTCGGACCTTATGTAAGCTATACAAGTGTATTTGATAATATGACAGTATATGATGACACGAACAAGCTGCAATCTGAACGGATCACAGCGGCTATTTCAGGCGCTTTGAGTGACTTTAAAGGTATTATGAACAATATTAATAATACTTCTGAGGTTCGTTACACTTTTCAATCAAATGAAGCTCAAACAGTATTTTTCTATGTGAATAACACGCCGATTCAGCTACAGCAGCAAGCGGGCAAACCTGTAACTAATTTTGAAATTGTTCCAGGCCAAAGGACAAATGCATTCAATGCGTTGTTTAGCGGCGAGAATGAGATCAAATTCGTTTTCCAAGGAAGTAAGAACTCTTATGAGAAAAAGATCAAATTGTATTTGATTCCAACAAACCTACCGGTTATACCAGTAGAAGGAACAAGTATTTATCCTTACAGCAGCAAATATACGGAACCAGTTCCGAATGATCCAAACTTCGTGAAGCGCGGCGCAATTTTCACGACTAACGAAGCGAACATGAATATTTTTGGTACATTCGATTTTATCGATCTGATAGCCACTGGCAGCACGAACACGGATATTTTGGCTAATATTCAAGCTAATATTAAATTGATGAAAGATAGTACAGAACTTACAGATCCAGATAAATACATTTTGAAGATTGAGAGCAGCTCACTTAAAACGCCAATTCGCTGGAATTTGAGCAATGAGTTAGTCATTATGAAGGGCGCAACAGTTCTAGGTAAAGTTAATGAAAGTACGACCAACAATATTGCTAACCTAGCTGTACGTTATGATATAGACACCAAGACGTTCTCTTTTGTATTAAATTCACAAGCTCTAAATCCTGACGGCAGTTCGAGTGTGTATACTTTCACAGCATACAACAATGGAGAGACTGGTCCTAAAGCTTCTTATCGTCTTGAAGTGGATCCAACCTCGCTTCCATATACGATTTTGCGTCCGATTTTGCCAAATAAAGCGATCGTAAACCAAAATTTCATTGAGGTTATTATTGATGCTCCAGGTGCAAGCTCGGTTACCATCAACAAGCAAATTGCTGAGAAAATTGATTATGATTCGGATAATAATCCAGCAACTATTGAAGAGCTTTATAAAAACACCTATCGTGTTTATGTAAATAAGCTAAAAGTCGGTAAAAACAAAATTGACTTTATTATTTCAAGTGCAAATGATAAGGTGCAAAGCAGCATTGAGATAACGTATGCTCCAACGAATATTCCGGGCGCTCAATTCATGGAGCCAATGGATAGCAGTCACAAAATTTTTGACGGAGCGCTTTCGTTAAAATTCGAAAAGGGTACAACGTTGATCCGTACAGATTTTAACGTGCCTGCAAATCTAAAGAACCAAGTATTTAGTGGTCATAATTTATTGTTTGCAATTGCCAATCCAGAGGATGGGGTTGTTGATCGCCGTGAATTAGAAGCGTGGCCGCCGAATTTTAATATTATTATGGAAAGCTTCGGGACAAGATTCAGATTGTCTTACCCGACAAGGTTTACAAAGGCAAGCCCAGTTTACTGGATTGATGCAGGTTTGGCAGATGATCCTGCTACGGGTGCATACGATCCTTTGAAAATGGGTGTAGACCCTTATCAATTCCCGAATGCTAAGGGCACGGGCGGAACAAAGATTCCTACTTATGATGATCGCCCTGACAATCGCGAGTTGGTAACTTCTAAGACGGGAACCTTGACGCTTGGATTTGATCCGAACATGAAGGACAGCATTGGAACGATTATCACCGTTTATCGTTACGATGTTAAAGCAAAGTATTGGGAAAATATTGGCGGTAAAGTAGATGTGAAGAAAAACACAATTACGGTTCCGTTCAATAAATTTGGTTATTATGTAGTTGGTAAAATGGTTTATTCCTATACCGATATGACGTCACATCCGTATGCTAGAAACTTCCTTGAAGCGATTTATGCCAAAGGAATTATGAATGCAGCAGGTTTTGATGATTTTGGCTCCAACATTTATATTTCTCGCGGTGAATTTGCAAGAATGATGGTTAAGGCACTCGATATTCCGCTAAACTATGAGCTTAGCAAGCCGCATTTTGATGATGTACCAGCCATCGTTAATCCAGATGCATTATGGGATTATAGATATGTAGAGACAGCAGCGAGGGAAGGTATCATACGAGGCACGGGTCCACGTACGTTCCAGCCAAGCGCTGCTCTGACTAGGGAAGAGGCATCTGTTATTATTGCAAGAGCACTGGACATGAAACTAGCTACTGATTCCTCGAAGATCGATAAAGATCTTGAGAAAACATTTAAAGATGCTGGCAACGTCAATTTCTATGCGAAAAGTTCTGTACTTGCTATTGCAAAGAAAAAATATATTCTCGGATCTCCTGTAGATCCAAGCAATCCAAAAGGTGGTTCAGTGTTTGAACCGCGTTCGAATTTGTTGCGCTCTGATGCTGCGATTATCGTAGCTCGAATTTTGGCGGATTTAGGTAAGCTTCCTAAAATCGGTTAAAAATAAAAGTTAGAAAAATCTGGTCGCAGGATTTTTTCTGCGGCCATTTTTTTTACGGCATCAAAGCATTTGCATCCCATGAGAAACTTTATCCATGGAAAATGTTTAGCATCGACGAGCTCTATGAAAACAAGCTATACTAACAAAGCAGGGAGTAGATTACAGTTAGATGTACATAATTAAGAAAAAACGGAAAAAGAAAAAACTTTTAAAGTTTTTTTAAGAACATCGCAACTTTTCATTGTCACGTGCGTTTAAATACATGACGTTGTAACAAACACATGATTTGATGCGCGAGACCTACTCATGCTGGAAACAAATTGGAATGAATTCTCAACTTCCTCTTTACGGTACGACCTGCCCATTGTATAATGTTAAAGTGGTGCCGTGACTCTAGCAATGTTCTCGCATTTTTTACAAGTTTCTACGACATGATTTTACAAATGGGTTTATCATGATTGTAGACATCATTTATATCAAATCTGTGCTCAACTCTGGAAAGGGGGTGAATCGGCTATGAGGGAAAAGAGCAATTCACTATTTAAACAAAACTCTCAACAACCGCACGTATTTAGAGGAGGAGAAATAAAGGTTATGAAGAAAAAAATAGCAGCATTTGTGCTAGCTACTGCGCTAGTACTACCATTATCAGTTCCAGCTTTTGCAGCAACACCATCTGATGTTGTTGGCAAACCGGTACAATCAGCAGTTGAAGAACTAACTGCACTAGGAATCATTGCAGGTTATGAAGATGGTACATTTAAACCAGACAACACAATTACTCGCGCTGAATTGGCAAAAGTAATCGTTATCGGTTCTGGTAACGAAGGCGCAGCTAAATTGATGCAAAATGTTAAACCAACGTTCAAAGATGTTAAAGCAAACGTTTGGTACACAGGCTACATCAACGCAGCTGCAACTAAAGGTTTCATCTTGGGTGACGCAGGTACTAAAAACTTCCGTCCAAGTGATGCAGTTAAGTTTGAAGAAGTTGTTGCGGTATTGGTTCGTTCCCTTGGTTACCAAGAGAAGAAGTTGTCAGGCGTATGGCCTTATAACTACCTATTGAAAGCACAAGACCTTGGCTTGTTCAACAACGTTGATCTTAACGTTGGTGCAAAAGCACTTCGTGGTGTTGTAGCTCAATTGACTTCTAACACACTTAATGCAAAATTGGTATCATACAATGTTGATGGTAACGAAGTTCTTTCTTCGAACACATTGATTTCAAAATTGGGCAACACTTCATCCGCTGAATTGCTTAGTGATGCAGTTGTTGACGGTAAAGTAACACTTCGTTGGGTTACTGGTAAAGACAAAGATGATAAAGACATCGTTAAATATGAAGGCGTTGCAGTAGCATCGAACTTTATCGTAACGGGTAACAAATCTTTGGTTGATTTGCTTGGTAACAACGTAACAGTTGTTAAAGGCAAAGACGGTAAAGTACTTGCAATTACTGATGCTCAATCTTCTGATACTGTACTGAAAGGTACATTCGTTAAAGAAGATGCTGGCAAAATTACAATTAAAGTTGGATCTAAAGAAGAAACTAAATCTACTGTTGGCAAAAGCGTTTACTTTGTGAATGGCGAAGTTAAAACTGCTTTCTCTGCAAGCGTAGGCGATGATGTTACTCTATTCTTGGATGGTAACGACGTTCGCGTTGCAACATCTGAGAAATGGGCTGCTAAAGATTCTCTTGTAACACTAGTTGAAGAGAAAAACAGCTACCGCGATGCAAAAGTAACTTACAGCAACGGTACGTCACTTGTTTCTGCAAATGCTTCTGTAACACTTGATGGTAAAGTCGCAAAAGTAACGGATCTTAAGAAAGACGATGTAATCAGCGTAGTTGAAAAAACTAACGATCAAGCTACTAAAGTAGTTGCTGTACGTAGCACTACAAAATCGTTCTTGATGCAATTGATGCAAAAATTCTTGAAAACGAGCAAATCGTTGACAGAGTAAAAGTAACTTACTTCGATATCAAAGCTAACAAAAACGAAATTAAATACACTACAGCGCCACTTGCAACTTTCACAGCTGTGAAAGAACAAGTATCTGTGCTTGCATTCGACGGTGCGAAATTGATTGGTCTTGCAAAAGACGAAGTTAAAACTGACGTTAAAGGCGCAGGAATTAAAGTTGCGAGTGTTACTGCAGCTCAAGTAAACCTTGATGGCAATGTATCTTTCGTAATCGATGCTAACACTGTAGTTGTTGATGCAACTAAATTGGGTGCTACTAACCTTGATGATCGTAAACTTGCTGTAGGTACACTTGCACAAGTAACTAAAGGTGATTTGGTTTATGTTCATGCAAAAGGTGCTACTGCATCATACATCGTAATCAAAAAGGATACTGATGCATCTGCAACAGTTCAACCTACTTTGAACGGTTTGTTCGTAAGTGCATCGATCAACCAATCTACTACTACTTCTTCAACTTACTCAGCTGTTGTTAAAGTAGCTGGCGTTGATAAAGATGTTAAAATTACAGGCGATGTATACAATTTAATTAAAGGCAAAGCTGTTAACAGTGCAATTAAATTGGAAGATACTGCTGACACTAGCGTTGAGTACGACGTTGCTACTTCAGTAACTGTTGATCTTTCAACAATTACAATTGCTGATAACCAAGCAGCTAATACTTTCGCTAGCAACAACGGTAGCTTTATTGTCACTGGAAACACTACAGTATATGTTATCTCTGCTGATAACAAAAGCGTAAATGTTGGTGGATTCACTGATGTTTCCGAGCAAAAAGGTAGTGTTCCAAATACTAAAGTAGCGAGCATCACAGTACTTGAATCCGGTACTTCATTCAACGGTTTCAAAGAAGCTGCTGTAGTTATCGTAAAACTTAAGTAATTTAAGTAGCAAGCTTTAGTAAAAAGGTTGAGAGTCAAACTCTCAACCTTTTTTTTGTTCATTTAGAGTTCATAAAAGTAAATTATAATAAAAACGAAACTTATTGGAAGTTGTTTGCGTCTAGATATACATACCATAAGATACGGAGTGAAATGAAAATGCAAATGCGCTTGAGAAGAATAACCACATTCATATCTCTTTTTCTCGCAATCGTTTTATTGGCCAATACGGTACCTTCAGTTAACGCAGCACCTGCAGCACCCAATGTATTTAAGAAAGTAAGTATAAGTAAAGCATCATATATTCAATTAACGGATGCAAATTTAATTCCAAGTTCTAATGGTGCGACAGCTAGCTTTACATTTACTATTTATAACGGAGATAGTGCTGCAATTAACTTAGTTGACTATTGGGCAAGGTTGAAAACAACAGGTGGGACGAAATATACGCTTTCTTTGCTTGAATCCGATAAGAAAAAAAGAGCACTCCCTAAGTCGACTACGACATTGACATATTATAGTGAGGTTGGAGCTAAAATTACACTTGATCAACTAGTAGTCAATGTAACGAAATTTGATTTTAGTGTTGCTGGATATGAGAGAACAATTGCACAGTATACCTTTCCTAAAGGTTTTAATAATTATGTGAAAGCGGGCGGTTACAAGGGAGCTTTAGTAAATAATACATTAGTGAATTTTCGAATTGATCAAATTAATGTAACAAAATCCGCTAAGAATTATAACTTTAATCTTACATATGTTGCACGTAATACAGGGAAGTATGGCGTAGCTTTACCGCAATACAATTATTATGCTCAAACTGCAAAGGGTTTGTATAAGTTGTCATTAAGAAATAAAACAGATGAGACTTTGGTTTTGGAACCGAGTGTTCTCAATGCCGTTCAATTAACAGGTACTATTCCCCTATCAGTAGCAACAAATGGCTGGAAATTAATTATTACAAATAATGTTGGAGTAGAAACAAATAAAATTGAGTTACCAGTTCTGATTTTTGATACACCATTCAAAATAACTACTACTACTTCGACTTCAACTAAAACAACATTCACAAACAACGATGGAACTTATGAAGTAGAATTGAATTCAGTTCAGCGATTCCCTTGGAACAATAATGATAATATTATTGCTAATTTGGTTGTGAAAAATAATGGTTCAGTTTATCTGCCATTACCAGATTTGAGTGGGATGCTCATTGTTGATGATAATATAAAAATTGAAGGAAAAGGACTTAAAAAAATCGGTGATATAGGTTTAGCACCAGGTGCTTCTACTACTATCAGTTATGTTGGGACTATTCCTTATAATTACAATTGGAGCAAGTTTAAAATAAAGCTATCTCAAAAGACTGGAGAAGTTGTTTCAGAAATTGGGGAATTAACAAAATCAACTTTAGTTCCAATTAAGCAAGTTGATGTTGATTCTATATTTACACAACAGGATAACGGTGCACCTTTTAGTGCTCTTATAAAAGAAGTAAAAACTTATACTGGGGAAAAAACAGATGTTTATACTGTATATATGGATTTGACAAATAAGCAAATGCGTAATGGTTCATTACCAACATTAGCTGGTTACTTCAAAACAACTGATGGGAATTTATATGAAGCAAAAATCATAAAATCAACAAATAGTATAAAATCGGAAAAGAAAGACCAATTAATAGTTTGGACTGAATTACCGGATAATGTTGATCGTGTAGGAATGCAGCTAATTATGGGTGAAGCATTTGATGAAAAAGGATTACTTCAAGGAACAGGTACAGCAATTGGATATTTACGAGCTGCACAGTTTGCTTTGCCTGAAGAGAAGGTTGCTAGCAATAACTTCAAAGATATAAAAGTAGGACCATATACAATTGACATGAACTATTTTAATGTATGGTTAAATGGTTCTCGAATGGATATTAAAGTTGGTGCTAATGTAACAAAGGATTTGAGTTATGATGGATATACGCAATCAAAATTCACTTTCGAAATTGTACATGAAGCAACCAAACAAATTCTTTTTTCACAATTAATTGATTTAGAAGGTAAAGCGGAAAATAGTTTGAGATGGAAATTAGGTTCCAATTACAATGCTATTAACAAAGAAATGGGTGACACTCTTTTCTGGAATGAATATCAATTAAATGTTTATGAGACAATTAATGATAACAGGAAGAAATTAGCAACTTTGCCGATTACTTTTTCAACTACAACTAACTGGCTAGACGGCAACCACTAACAAATAAAAACTGGTTTCTCCTACTTAAATCTAGTATCTTTATAGGAGATGAGAGATAGAGAGGAGACTTCCAAAAGTGAAGAAAAAGGTAATACGCGGTTTAGTTGCAGTTGTTTTAGTAGGAGCAGGCGTGTGGGTCGGCGTAAACTTTGCATCACCGCTTGAAGCGGAATCAAATGCGCTGACTCCGGGCTCTGTAGAAGATCCTGTTGTCACCAAAAGCTATGTGGATGAACAACTCGCCAAGTTAGGCGGTGGCACTCCTGGAGGCGGTACGACGACGCCTGTCGCGGACACCGCGCTAGAAGTTGTCACAGTGCCAGCTGGCAAGACGCTAATGGCTGGCCAAGGCACAGAGGTCATTGTACGTGTAGGCAAGGCAATTGCCTATAGCTCTGACGCAAGCGGTATAGCTGATCTAACTGGCGGCACGGATTTAACTAAAGGGAAAGCTGTTCCAACCAACCATTTATTGCTTTTCCCACGTGAGGGCCGCGGCATATTGCCAGATCCTAATCAAAAGAATGGCTTGACGGTATTGGTTAAAGGGAAATACAGCTTGCAATAATATGGATGGATGTTCAACATTTTACCCGAAATGACAATAGATTATACGCTTTAAAGAAGATGAAAGGATGCACAATACAATTGTGTTCCTACATTCTTTGGAGGTGTCATTTATGAGTCGTTCGAATAAAGTAGTAGTACCAACAAGTAAAGCAGCATTAAATCAACTGAAATATGAAATTGCTGCAGAATTTGGTTTAACCTCAGGCGGCTATACAAGCGAAGGAGCGGACACTGAGTTTGCTGGCGAACTAGGGGCATCCTCTGGAGCCGGAGGCCACAGCGTACACTGGTCAGCATTATCGACGAGGCAAGCTGGTTCAGTGGGCGGAGAGATCACCAAAAGGCTGATAGCTCAAGCAGAATCAGTGCTTGGCGGTTATCAATAATTATTGGAAATTCCGGCGTCCATTGACACAAAGCGACATTTTCGGTATCATACTGTTTTAGAAGAGTTGTAAAACAACCTTTTCCTACGGGAAAAGGTTCATTTTTTGTGTAGAATGTCCGCACTTATTAATATTAAGGTTGTAGGAGGTTGATACGGATGTCGGTTAAAGGACGCCATTTGTTTACATCAGAATCAGTTACTGAAGGCCATCCGGATAAGATTTGTGATCAAATATCCGATGCTGTCTTAGATGCATTTCTAGAAGCAGATCCATACGCGCGTGTAGCTTGTGAGGTTTCTGTAGCAACAGGTCTTGTACTTGTTATTGGTGAAATTAGCAGCCGTGCTGATTTTATTGATATTTCTTCAATTGCGCGCCGTACGATTAAAGAAATCGGTTATACACGTGCTAAATACGGCTTTGACTCCAGTACATGCGCAGTATTGACTTCGCTCAATGAGCAGTCCGCTGACATTGCGCAAGGCGTTAACGCTGCGCTTGAAACTCGTGATGGCAAAGATATGAAGCAAGAAAACGAAGATATCGGTGCAGGCGATCAAGGTCTAATGTTTGGTTTTGCTACAAACGAAACACCTGAGCTTATGCCGCTTCCCATTGCGCTATCTCACCGTATCGCTCGCCGCTTGTCTGAAGTACGTAAAAACGAGACGCTTGCTTACCTTCGTCCAGACGGTAAAACGCAAGTTACAATTGAATACGCAGACGGTAAACCTGTTCGCGTAGATACCATTGTCGTTTCTACACAACATGCGGAAGAAATCACGCTTGAGCAAATCCAAAAAGATATTCTTGAGCATGTTATTAAGCCGGTGGTTCCAGTGGAATGGCTTGATGCTGATACAAAATACTTCATTAACCCAACTGGCCGCTTCGTAATTGGCGGACCTCAAGGTGATGCTGGTCTAACTGGTCGTAAAATTATCGTTGACACGTATGGCGGCTACGCTCGTCATGGCGGCGGCGCATTCTCCGGCAAGGATCCTACAAAAGTTGACCGTTCAGCAGCTTATGCTGCCCGTTATGTAGCTAAGAACATCGTGGCTGCAGGACTTGCAGACAAATGCGAAATCCAACTGGCTTACGCAATTGGTGTTGCTCAACCGGTATCAATTAACGTAGATACGTATGGAACAGGCAAAATTGGTGAAGATAAACTTGTTGATATCATCACTAGCAACTTTGACCTTCGTCCTGCAGGCATTATCAAAATGCTTGATCTACGTCGCCCAATTTACAGACAAACAGCTGCTTATGGTCACTTCGGCCGTACAGATGTTGATCTTCCTTGGGAACGCGTTGATAAAGCGGAGAAGCTTAAAGCAGACGCTGGCGTTCAAAGCGGAGTTTAAGATTCGATATACAATATAAAAGCCTTTATAGGCTAAAAAAGCTGTCCACAAAGTAGTATGACTACTTCATGGACGGCTTTTTTGTTATACATTCGGTACAAAAAAGTAGTTTAACCTAAATTTTTCATGCTTAGAAACCGACAAATAAGGTACGAGTGTAATTTTTTGAGGAGTGAATTGAAATGAATCGAACGAGCAAGCTATCTTCGTTTATCGCTGTTATGCTGTTGCTCCAATTAAGCTTAGCAGGCTGGTCATCGGCCCCGCAGCAAGCGGCAGCGGCGGCTTCTGGTCCCGTCGTACTTAGTTTAAGCCCAGCCGACGATCTAATTAACGTATCGATCTCCGCTGATTTAAAGATGACCTTTGATGAAAATGTAAGCAAAGGCTCTAGTTCAACGTCTATTAATATTTATGACTATGCAACAAGCAATTTGGTAGAGAGTATACCTCTATCGTCTAATCGAATTACTATTGATTCATCGCAGCGTGTCGTGACAATAGATCCGTCTAATAATTTTGCTTTAAACACGAATTATTACATATTGGTAGATGCCGGTGCTTTTGTTAACCAATCCAATGGTGTTGGTTATACCGGTATAAAAAGTGCAAGCAGCTGGAATTTCCGAACCGTTGCTGAAGTAGATGTAACCAGGCCTTCTCATACAGGCTTGTCGCCATCGGTCGCTCCAATTGCGGTGACTACACCGATTACCATTTCATTTAATGAGCCTGTTTATGTTGCAAGTGGCAACATACAAATTAGCTCGGTCGAGGACAGCCGTACCATTGCTGTTACATCTAACGCGGTAAGAGGAAGCGGAACGAACCTAATCGTTATTCAACCTCCTGCTGCGCTGCAGCCTAATACAGCATACACCGTTACAATTCCAGATACTGCATTTCAAGATGCGGCGGGGAACCTTTATTACGGCACATCATGGGTTTTTACAACGGACGCAGCACCGGTTAACGTAGCTGCACCATTTGTTCCGGCAGATAATGCTACCTCTGTTCCGGTCAACTCAGAGCTGTTCATCACTTTTGATAAAGCTATACAAGCACGTGCGGACAAATATATTGAAATACGCAGAATTAGCAATAATACTACTTTTGAGCGTTTTAGTGCCCTTTCTTCGAGAATTACAGTAACCAAAAATCAAGTGAAAATAACTCCAAGCTCTAACTTTGAACCGAATACAGCTTATTATGTATTAATTGATGCTGGAGCCTTCACCCAGACAGATCCGAATGGATCTCAATGGTATCACGGTATTGCTGGAGCATCCGTTTGGAATTTTAGTACAGACCCGGGCTATGAAACCACTCCGCCTCTTGCAACAGAATTATTGCCGGTAGCGAATGGATCTATCACCAGCTTAAATTCTTTACTCAAAATTAATTTTAATGAACCGGTCTTCCCAAGCAGCGGAGTCATTGAAATAAGAGAAACTGCAACAGGATCTTTGTTCCGTACTATTCCAATTACTTCGGAACGCGTGACTGGCGGCGGTACCTATCAGATAACGATAGACCCCAATAAAGCGATAAACGGAGAGTCTGAGAAAGCTTTCGTAAACAATACGAAATACTATGTAATGATCGGCAATCGCGCTATTCGTGATGCAGCAGGAAATCATTTTGCCGGAATATCCTCATCGACGTATTGGTCTTTTACGGTTTCTCAAGATACGGTAAGACCAACGCTTTCTTTATTGAACCCGCTTAACAATGCGGTTTCAGTAGGGCTAAATCAAGCTTTTACAGCAACGTTTAGCGAACCGATAAAAAAGGGTGCAACGGGTTCAATCCTATTTAACCCTATTGGAGACAAATCACTGCAGCCGATCCCGGCAAACTATTATGTTGATGGCAACAATAATAATGTGTTAGTCATAGCGCCAACACAGCCATTTACTGCAAAAACTTCATATTATGTAACGATTGATGCGAGTGCAGTAACCGATTTGGCCGGCAATAGTTTTGCTGGAATACTAAATGAATATCAATGGACTTTTCAATCATTTGGTTCTGATACGACAGCTCCTACATTAAGCAAGCTCGAGTGGAGCGGATCAACGATTACGATGACCTATAATGAAGATCTGAATGTGCACGCGGTACCTTCGACAGGAAGTTTTTATGCGACAGTTAACGGGGCGCCTCGTTCTGTTGTCGGTGTTCAAGTTCGCGGAGAAACAGTCATTATAACGTTATCGAGCCCTATTGTGGCCGGACAAGTGGTGAAGCTCTCTTATTCCAAAGCAGCAGTTAGCCCAATTCAAGATACTTCAGGAAATGAAGCGATTAGTATTGCAAATCAGGACGTATCAGGTGCTAAGGATGTCTCTGCCCCAACCATTGTAAGCGGGAATGCTTCGGGTACAGCGATTACTTTATCTTTTAACAAGGATCTAGCGACTGTGAACAGCTACGCCTATTTGCAATTTACGGTTAATGCGGGCGGAGTGAATTACAGTACAACTTCGATTTCAAGCACAGGCGGCAATATTTTGTTAACGATTAATGGCTCGATACAAAATTACCAGAACGTCTATGTGACCTATGCTCCGGGCACGTATCCCATTCGTGATACGGCAGGCAACTATTTGGCAGCATTTAATAACTACAGCCTCTATAGTACGCCAGACACAGGTACACCTAATCTTCAGTCCATTAGCGTGAGCAGTAATATCGTTACACTCAACTATAATAAAAGTTTAAATCCACAAAGCGTTCCAACAGTGGGGCAATTTTATGTACTGGTAGATAATATTGCACGCTCTGTTATTCAGGTTCGAATTTCTGGAAGCACAGTTTTATTAACCCTTTCATCAGCAGTAACAGGAAGCCAGATTACGGCAGTTTCTTATTTGGCATCCGTAACGTTAATAACAGATCTTGCCGGCAATGCTGCACCTTCGTTTAACAATGTAACCACTGGTGGAGGAGGCAGCGGAGGGCAAAATGGCAACATTTATGGCGTCATTGCAAAAGGCTCTACGCTTACGATTAATTTTGCAGAATCATTAAATACAAGCTACGTGCCTTCTACTGTTCAGTTTGCTGTTAACGCAAGTAATTCTGTTAAATCGATATCGAGGGTAGATGTTAGCGGATCGTCCGTTATACTAACGTTAACCTCTCCTTTTGCCATAGGAGAGACGGTTTCAGTAACATACTATTCAACTGCGTCAGGGCTTCGAACAAACAGCGGTTCAACGATCAATAGCTTTACGAACATAAACGCTGCGAACCAAACGACGATACTTGATGGGTTATCAGGTGACTTTGAAACGTCTGATGGCGGCGGCATCGGCTTGAAAACAACGGCAGCGACGACAATGTTCGACGTATCGCCTGCTGGTGTTCAAGCCAACCGATATACCTTATCGAATGAGAAGCTCCTTACAGCTTTCCAGACGGCACGCTCTGCTGGCTTAACAAGTCCGCGTGTAGCCTTTAAAGTGCCAGCATCAGAGAGAGCTGCTATTGTAGCTGTTCCAATCAATGCGCTTGACGCAGCGTATCGCTTGAATTCGAACTCGATATTTGCTGTTCAATATGGAGATGTCACTTATGAGCTGCAATTAAATGCAGCAGATTATATGAAAATCAATACGTTACTTAACGGTAATAGCGCGACTGGTCAATTAATCATTCGCATTGACCAAGGGTTATCAACGCTAACTGGAAGTATCAGCACAAAAATTAATAGCTCAAATACGAGCTTGCTTGCAGGTCCTTATCATTTTGATATTAATGCTGTGAGTGGGTCGATTCAAAAGCCATTCAATGATTTTAGCGGTTATGTTTCAAGAACAATCCAGACGTATCAAAATGCAGATTTTAAAAATACTGCCGTAGTATGGTTCGATCCAACAACCGGAGGGCTCTCCTATGTTCCGACCGAGCTTACGACAAGCGGTGGGAAGACGACTGCAACTTTTAAAAGAAAAGGAAACAGCGCTTATGCGCTTGTTAGCAATTCATCCAGCTTCTCCGATCTATCGAAGCATTGGGCAGCTTCTGCTATCCATATCATGTCGCGCAAATTTATCGTGGAAGGGCGCTCGGCAACGAAGTTTGAACCAGAGAAGGCTATTACACGAGGTGAATTTGCGACCTATATCGCCAAAGGGCTTGGCCTCAGCAGCGACAGGAGTGCAGCAGCTAAGTTCAAGGATGTAAATGCGAACACAGCGATGGGGGCGTATATTGGAGCCGCCTCAGCAGCTGGTATCGTCGCTGGCAATACGGACGGCACCTTCAAGCCAAACAACCCGATTACACGTCAGGAAATGGCCGTTATGATGATTAGAGCAGCGAAGGTGGCTGGTCTAACGGTGCAGCTGCCAGAATCGGCCGCAACTTATCTCAAGAAGTATACGGATCGAGGCAAGGTTGGCGCTTGGGCGCAGACAGATATGGCGAAATCAGTGTATATTGGTGTGATTAGCGGTAAAACAGCAACAACATTGAGTCCGCAAACCAATGCAACTCGCGCAGAAGGAACGGTTATGCTTCTTCGTTTGCTGCAGAAGGTGAAATTTCTTTCGTCATAATAAATGAACCAAAGAAGAGCAGCTCGCCCAAACGGCGAGCTGCTCTTTTTATGTCATTCATTTCCACGATGTACATAGCTGATATCTATCACCCTTTAGAAAGCGATAGCAGTCTTCTATCATGCGTAACTTTTCTACTACTCTTGTAGTCTATAACTAATAGATTAATGGATGGGAGAGTTGTAAATCTAATGAGTAAGTTTCAAAAAATCATAGATCGGCAGTCAGAAGGCATAGGAAAACGGGTTATAATCGTCGTATTAGGTGGAGCATTGCTAGTACAGCCTTTAGCTTCAATCTTGCCTAGCAGCTGGCAGACGGCAGTCATTCAATCAGCAGAGGCTGCTGCCGACCCTACGCTTAAGCTGTCACAGCAATCATTTATAACAGCAGGTGCCAAGCGCCTTGACTATGTATTCCAAACGACACGAGGCAGCTCCAAGGTGCAAACCGATGTGCATGTCATTGAAATCGATCTTACAAATCCCTACGTATCCATAAATGCGATGAGTGGAAAAAATAATAGCATAGGTCAATTAAATACGATACTTAATATGACAAAAGAAAACGGAGCCGTAGCTGGCATTAATGCAGACGTATTCGTAATGGGTAATGAGGGTGCCCCGCTTGGCGGGCAAATCGCAAGCGGCATGTTTATGTCGAGTCCTGCAAAGCTGAAGGGGATGTACGCATTCTCGGTTTCTAAAGACCGCAAACCTATGATTGATAACTATAGCTTCAATGGCCTAGTAACGGCAGCAGACGGCTCTACCTTCCCGCTGGAAGGGCTTAACCAATCTGCATATATTCCGGAGACAACGGGCTCTAATTATAGCCATGTTAATATGATGTATATCTATACAAGTGCTTGGGGCGGTACAGAACGCCCGAAAAACTCAGGCTCCACGCCTACCGAAGTATTAGTTCGCAATGGCGTAATTGAGGAGATTTCAATCGATAAAGCAATCGCAGGTCAAGCACCTGCTGATGGATACATACTCCGGTCACATGGCCTTGCAGCTAATTATGTGAAGGAGCATTTACAGGTTGGGCAAACGATCAATGCAGATTATGCGCTCGTTTCGCAAACGACGGGAGCGAAGGTTGATCCGAACACATTTGAAATGATGGCAGGCGGTCATACATTGTTAGTCAATGCGGGCGCAGTAGCTCCATTCTCACGCGATATTACAGGAGTAAGCGGCTCTTCCTATACTTCTCGTTCAGCGGTCGGTTATTCACAGGATGGCACTAAAGTATATCTCATCACGAGTGAGCGCAGCGGCGGGAATACGGGTGTAAACTTGAAGGAGCTTCAGCAAATTATGCTGCAGCTAGGCGTATATAAAGGCGTCAATCTGGATGGCGGCGGTTCTACAACGATGATCGAGCGTCCACTGGGAACGAATGATTTGAAGCTGTCGCATCCTACGCAATACGGCACCACCCAAAGAAGTGTTGCAAACGGCATAGGCGTATTCACAACTGCTCCAGCAGGTTCGTTGAAAGGCATTTCTGTGAGCGGCGCTAATGTTATGTTTATCGGTCAAAAATCGTCGTATTCATTAAAAGGCTATGACACGTACTATAACCCGTTTGAAGTAGACAATTCAGCTGCCGTATGGAGTACCGAGAAAGCCATTGGCACGTTCAAAGGCAATGAATTCACTGCCACAAAGGCGGGTAAAACGAATCTCACTGTGAAATCAGGAGCGATCTCTACCAAACAAGAAATTGAAGTGATTGGACAGGATCAAATTGCATCGCTCTCCATTGATACGAATGCAGGTGTGCTCGCAAAAGGAGCAACGATTTCTGTTCCGCTTACTGTAAAGCTGAAAAACGGAAGTTCATATAAGCTTAGCGCGGACTCCGTGAAGTGGGAGTTTGTTGGGTTTACCGCATCTAGAAACGGCGATAATCTAACTGTGCAGTCGGTTAACGCAGGTACAAGCACCGGGTATGCCATTGCTCGTTATGATGGTTTTCCGACAATGATTCCATTCACACAAGGGGAAGCAGTGAGCACCTTTGAGGATTTTGAAAAATCAACCTATCCCATTACATCACAGGTCACGCCTGCGACAACGACAGGAAGCGTAAGCTTGGTATCCGATTTCCAAGGACAAGCTTCTTCGAAAGCATTAAAGCTGGATTATGATTTCACAAACGGCACTGGAACTAAAGCATCGTATGTAGTATTTAATACAAACGGTCGCGCGATTGAGGGTTCACCTACTTCCATGACGGTTGATCTTTATGGCGATAACAGCCTGAACTGGGTGCGCGCAGAGTTCATTGATGCGGATGGCAAAGCACATCTTATCGATCTTGCAAAACAGCTTGATTGGAGCGGCTGGAAGAATGTGAAGATGAATTTATCCTCTGCAGGGATGAAATTCCCTGTTAAACTAAAAAGAATTTACGTTGTGACGATCGCCGAAGGGCAGGATGAGCGTTCTGCAACAGGTTCTATTGGACTAGATAATATGAAGCTGCAATATCCGCCTTCCGTAACGGTTGATTCACAAACTAAGGTCGTAATGACTGTAGGCAAATCTGCTGCAACGGTTAATGGAAAAGCGATTACGCTTGATTCAGCACCCATCGTTTTGAATGGAACAACATTTGTACCTGTCCGGTTTGTATCCGATGCCATGGGAGCGAAGCTGTTATTTGACGGAAAAACGGGACAAGTCACCGTTCTTCGCGGCAATAAGCTGATGGAAATGACACTCGGCAAAAAGGATCTTATTTTAAATGGCGCTCTGCAATCGTCAGATATTACGCCTATCGTTCGTAATAATCGGACGCTCATTCCGGTCCGTTTATTTTCAGAGAAACTAGGCCTAAAGGTCGGGTATGACGGGAAAGCGAAAAAGATTACCATCGATTAACGATGGACGAAATATATCCAATCTGTGGTATGATAGAGTAGATTAACCTTTAATATAGAAAGGTTGCCGATCTACAGTGGACCACCTTACAGTCGATATAAATCGAGTTATTAAAAACGCAATCGAAGTGATGGAAGACAGCAAATACCAGATTTATGAAATATGTGAATCCGCGCGCACGGAGCTAGAATCACTCGAGCAGGAGCTTGAAATTGTCCTTCAAGAAACGGTGAAGACAATTGACAAGGTTGACCAGCTGGAGCAAGACTATCGCCGTGCGCGTATAAGGCTGACAGAAGTGAGCCGAGATTTCGTACGCTACAAGGAAGATGACATTAAGTCTGCCTATGAGAAGGCTACACAAATCCAGCTGGATTTGATGGTGTACCGCGAGAAGGAATCCTACTTGAAAGCACGTCGAGATGATTTGCAAAAACGTGTTCGAAATGTAGAAAATTCAATCGAGCGTGCTGAAACGATTGCTTCGCAAATAAATGTCGTACTTGAATATTTATCGGGTGATCTTAATCAGGTTACTCGTATTCTTGAGTCTGCCAAAACCAGGCAGCTGCTGGGATTGAAAATTATTTTGGCGCAAGAGGAAGAGCGTAAACGGATCGCTCGAGAAATCCATGATGGTCCCGCGCAATCACTCGCAAATATCGTTCTTCGAACAGAAATTGCAGAACGTATGCTAATCAAGCAGGAATTTGTGATGGTGCAGGAAGAATTAGTAGATTTAAAAGGACAAGTGCGCTCCGGCCTTGAGGAAATTCGCAAAATTATATTTAATTTGCGCCCGATGGCGTTGGATGATTTGGGACTTGTGCCGACTCTTCGTAAATTCACACAGGATTTTGAAGAGAAAACAAAAATACATACCATATTCGAGCTTATAGGTAAAGAAACTCGGATGCCCTCTGCAATGGAAGCGGCGATATACCGCTTAGTTCAGGAAGCTTTTACCAATGCATTAAAACATGCGAGCGCTTCACATGTAATGCTCGAGATTAACTATCAGCCACAGCATATTTCACTCGTAATTCAAGACAACGGCGTTGGATTTAACAGCGATTTAATCGAGCAGGATGCTACTCGAAACGCACATTTTGGATTGGTAGGGATGAGAGAACGCATTGAGCTAATAGAGGGAAGGATGGATATAGACTCAAATCCCGGTAGAGGGACGAAAATTATAATAGATATACCTACTACTGCCGAATCTAGAAAGGAGTAAGATGATGATGATCCAAAGAGCTGCAAGCAATGTGAATACAATCAAAATTTTACTTGCGGATGACCACCAGCTGTTTCGTGAAGGACTTAAGCGGATTCTAAATATGGAAGACGATCTTGAAGTTATCGGCGAATGTGGTGACGGCATTCAAGTTTTGGAGTTTTGCAATCATACCATTCCTGAGATTGTCCTGATGGATATTAATATGCCTATAGAGAACGGTGTCGTGACGACTGAACGATTAAAAAGTATGTTTCCTGATGTTAAGGTTATCATTTTATCTATCCACGACGATGAGAGCTATGTATTCGAAACCCTTCGTAAAGGGGCTACGGGTTACCTTCTGAAGGATATGGAGGCAGAATCGCTAATTAACGCCATTCGTTCCGTTGTCCAAGGTCATGCCTATATCCATCCTAAAGTGACAGGTAAGCTTATTAACCAGCTTCGCCGTATGACGTATTTGGATGAGATGGGAATTGTCTCAGGTGCTGCAGCTGCTCAGGAACCGGGAGTTAAGTTCGTTGCTGGCGATGAAAGCCCATTAACACGCCGTGAGGCAGAGGTGTTAAGGCTTATGGCAGAGGGCAAGAGCAATAAGCTTATTGGAGAGTTTTTATTCATTAGCGAAAAGACGGTTAAAAACCATGTGAGCAGCATTTTGCAAAAGATGGAAGTTGATGACCGTACGCAAGCTGTTATCCAATCGATCAAATATGGATGGGTTACCCTGTAGTAGCCTTTTTGATCATTACTTACATATCGAGCAAACCCCCGTATCGGTTGATACGGGGGTTTTTGTTTGCATAAAAGGTTGCCTTGCGATGGTTGTGTAAAAGAAAAACACTCCTAAGCTGTATAAAACCAGCCTAAGAGTGCGTGGTGAAACATATAATCTTAACTATTTTCTTTGTTTTTGTCTGCGAAGAGAAATGAATCCCGCTGAAAGGGCAAATGCCCCGATGAGATAATAAGGAACCGGACTGCTTTCGCCTGTTTTTGGCAGAGTAGCAAGCGGGACTTGATCTTCATCTACAGCAACAACAGGATCGATTGGCGGCTCGCCTTCTCCACCTTCAGTAACTCCTCCAACAGGTGGATCTTCATCATCAATTTCAACAATAGGTGTTGCTTCAGGTGATGATGTAGGTGTTGTCGTTACTGTAGTTGTTGCAGTAGGCGTGTTGTTAGGCGTGATCACAGGTGTGGAAGGTGGTGTATTGTTAGGTGTACTCTCAGGTGTAGGAGTTGGTGTAGCTGTAGGCGTGCTCTCAGGTGTAGGAGTTGGTGTAGCTGTAGGTGTGCTCTCAGGTGTAGGAGTTGGTGTAGCTGTAGGCGTGCTCTCAGGTGTAGGAGTTGGTGTAGCTGTAGGCGTGCTCTCAGGTGTAGAAGTTGGAGTAGCAGTAGGTGTCGATGACGGTGTTGGAGTAGGCGTAGAGCAGGTTTCGCCTTCATTCACAAGCGAAAGCTCTTTCTCCTTGCCCCAATGGATCTTCAGCGTATTAGGTACAGCTTGTGGATCAGTTGGGTTGACGAGCTCCGTATTCGTTGAAAAGCTTACGGAACCTTTTCCAGGTATTACGCCGTTTCCTGTTTGAGTGGAATTCGGAATTTCCCATGAATAAGAAACCTCGATGTCACTCTCGTTGCTTACTTTCCATGTTCTTGTTTTATTTGGATCGGCGGAGCAGGCTGTTTCAAGTTTGAGCTTAGCCGTATTGATAACTGCTTTTTGCACAGAGTTATCTGTGGTTACTACGATCTGCTGGGTAGCCACTAAATCGGTGGTAAAGCCATCTAAGGTTAATTCTTTTAGTGTATAGGTACCGATAGGCAATTCGTTGAATTGCAAAATACCGTCACTATTGGTAACACCGCTTTTGACTAATTTACCGTCTTTCCAAAGCTCGAAGGTAATGCCTGCATGTGGAGCGCCCTCGACATCATTTAAATGTTTATTGATGATGATACTACCCGTACAGCTGTTCGAAAGCTTTAGATTCCATGCTAAAATTTTGTCACCATGAGCGCCGGGACCTAATGTCTTAATTAAATCTCCGCTATAGATATCTAATTGATAAGGCAAGCATCTTGGAATGTTAATCGTAACGGAGTAAGTACCTGCTTTTGGATATATAATAGACTGTCCCTCAAAAAATGTTTGCTTGTTGTATGGAATGGTTGTATCGCCGGGTCCAGGTGCCCAGTCAGCAGGGCCTTCATAGCCGGAGAAGCTGACTCTAACACAATCTTTTAACGTCTGGAACGTAGCGGTAGCTGTTCCGTTATTATTGACTACGATATTGGAATGCGTGGCAATGACATCCTTGCGATCCGATGAGTACTGTGGACAGCTATTCTCATCTACGAGTGCTGCAGCATTCGTACCTTGATTGCTATCACCTTCGGCCATGGCAATGGAACTAAGCGACAACGAAAAAATTAATAACAGAGCCAGGGCTAAACTGATTTTTTTCCTAAAATAACGCATCTTTCACTCTCCTCTTAGATACGTAGTGGGGTTCCAAGAGGGCCGGTTACACTACTAGCTCCATATAATCCAAGTGTCCAATTGTAGATTATACTTCATCGCTTCCCTAGTTATTTTGATTGTGAAAATCCACTCTCCCTTTCTATATGCGTGCACCGGTTAGATATGCATGCTTTCATATTAAAATGATAACATGTATTGGAAATTGCTCAAGGGTGTTTCTTTGTCAGAAAATGACTAATAATCATCATAAAGCAGAATATATTTTTGGCATAACACACATTTTGTCACCTTGTCCCTTGATTGCGGAACCAGTGGGCTCTTCATGGCATATAGTGTCACAAAGAGGAGGTGGCCGCCATGTTTGAACTTCTACTTCTTGTTATTGGCTGTTATGCTTTGGCTGCATTGTCGGTGCATCTGGCGTATCGAATTTGGCGAGGGCGCCAGCAATCCAGCAAGCATTATGTGCTCGTAGCTGACGTTCAGCAAAACAATATGGAATGGTATGTACGTTCGCTGTTTTCTTTCTCTCGGCGAATGGGGAAAAATGTTCGTTTGACGATCGTAGATCAAGGGGTTACAGAGGAGACACTGGCTATTGTTGAACGATTAGCTAGAAGGGGCGATGAGGTCAGGATTCACTCTAATGGATCTAATCCGTTGTCTGGAAGCGAAGACGGTAAGCGCTCTCAAACAGAGGGTGTGGATGGAACTCAGCTGCTGTGGCTGCTTCAAGCAGAAGGAGTTGTGTCGCTTTCTGATCATGCGGTGCTAATTGATTTGCAAAATCCGACAGATTTGTCGAAAATGCCATTTTAGTATATACTCTACGGTAATGAAATAGTCGGAGTGAAGCACACTCAATAACGCAAATGCGTTGTTGGGTGTGCTTTTTTTTGTTTACCGTGCTTGCCAACATCATTCTCCTTTTGTCTGGGAAGGGAGAGGCTATAGTTAACTTAACAGATGAATAATGAAATCAGTTCTATAAAGTGTCGAGGGAGCGAATAGAGATGAAGGCACAATTGTATGTTGTGAAAGTGAATGGATGCTGGCAGGCTCGACTTACCATCAAGGCAATGGTGGATAAATACTTCTGGATGCATGGAGCGTTTGGTGAAGCGGGATTCTTGAACAACGAGATCGCAGAGGAGGGATGGCTGCTAAAAGAAGAACTGCCGCTCGGGGATGCGTGCGTTGCAGTGGAGCTTTGGGATGCGGCTATAAAACGTGGCAGTGTCGGCAGAAACGGTGCGAGTAAAAGCTTAAATGAAGGAGGACGAAATACTGATTATGAGGCGATTGAGTTATTGGCCGCATGTGCGGAGGAAGCAAAAGCTGATGGGGCGAGTGGAGATGCAGCAGCTGGCGGGTTGAATAGTAGTAATCAGAAATCTAGCGAGCTGGAGAGAAATTATCGGAAATACAGTGGTGGAGTAGAGCAAGCAGTTCATAATGGCAAGATTAGTTTGGGGAGTCGTTGGCGCTTTTTGGGTAGTCGAGGGAAGCGGAAAGGAGCGTTGGCGATAGAGAGGCTTTTTGGTTTAGTGGAGAGGTGGGAGAAGGTAAGGGGCGCTGTGGTTGGGGAAATCGGAGGAGAAGCGATTGCGAATAATGGTGAAAAGCGTAGCAGCGCTAAGGGTTTGGGTGGCGAGGAGGCGGGAGTTTATAGCGCTGAAGAGCTGGGAGAGTTTGCGGCAGGAGCGAAGCTTGCCGCGGGTATGCTGCAGGGACGTGCGCTTTTGCGAAGCGAGGCGCACGCCCTGTTGTCTAGCGCAAGCTGTCCCGGTGCCGCGTCAAGCTGGAGAGAATTGCTCCAGCTTGCTTCGCTGCTCGGGCAGGTGCGCCTGAGCGGATCAATAGCCGCCGTGGGTGGCGGGCGATTGGACGCTTTGGGGCGCCGCAGGCGGGAGCGCAGCTGTTTGCGCTGTGGGAGCGGCGAGGCGCAAATGCACCGCACGGCATGTGCAGCGTGCGGGCGGCACTGCGCCTATTGCATGGCGTGCATTGGGATGGGGCGAAGCCGGGAATGTGAGCTGCTTATTACGGGGCAGCGCGCGGGGTTGAATTGGGCAGAGACGACGGTTCGCGGCTCTGGTAAGGGGTTGAGGCCGCTGACGTATGAACAGCGGCTTGATAAATGGGGGCTTAGCCCTGCGCAGACAGCTGCAGCAGCCAAGGCGCTGCAGTTTGTGGAAGAGCCGCCGATAGACGCGGCATTGTCAAAGCTGGACAAGCAGCGCCAGATGAGAGAGTTTCTTCTTTGGGCTGTAACAGGAGCGGGCAAAACGGAGATGATTTTTCCGCTTGTGGAGTCTGTCCTGCTGCGCGGCGGGAAGGCGCTTATTGCCACACCGCGCCGTGATGTGGTGATCGAGCTTGACCCGCGTATTCGGAGAGCTTTTCCTAAGGCTTCAGTCGTAACATTATACGGTGGTAGTGAGCAGCGCTGGGAAAGCGGAGATATTACACTTGCGACAACGCATCAGCTGATGCGGTTTTATCAAGGCTTTGATCTCGTTGTAGTTGATGAACTGGATGCGTTTCCTTTTGCGGGCGATCCACTGCTGCATTTTGCAGCAGACAAAAGCTGTGCGCCAGGTGCTGCTCGCTTGCTGCTGTCTGCTACGCCGCCTAGTGAGCTGCAAAGAGCAGCAAAACGCGGGAAGCTGCCTCATGCAAGAGTACCTGTTCGTTATCATCGTCATCCTCTTCCAGTGCCCAAGCTTCTACAAACGCCTACAGTAAAGCAGATGCTCCAGCACCGCAAGCTGCCGTCAAAGCTCTTAGCAGCCATGCGGTCATCCCTTGATCGAGGCGCTCAGCTGTTTGTATTCGTGCAGCAAATTGCTCAAACCGAGCCTATGGCGGCTTTATTGCGTGCTGCTCTTTCAAATGCTGCTGTTGCGGCAACCTCTTCACAGGATGAAGAACGAACAGAGAAGGTGCAGCGTTTTCGCTCGCGGGATATACGAGTACTAGTCACAACTACGATTTTAGAGCGGGGCGTTACTATCCCAAAAAGCGATGTCTATATTCTTGACGCAGACGGAAGGCTTTTTGACGAGGCTTCACTGGTTCAAATGGCTGGAAGAGCAGGCCGCTCTGCGGATGATCCATTCGGTCGTGTGTACTTTTGCAGCCATGATCGCAATCGCCCACAGCTGCAGGCGGTACGCCACATTCAAACGATGAACCGCATGGCTCGCAAGCAAGGCTACTTGCTCCCCGCATCAAAAGGAGGCTCGCCAAAATGAACGTCTCGCCAAGAGCATGGCTGCAGCGTCTACAATCCGCTTTCACCACATCCGCGCAGCTGCTCGCTCCAACGTCTGCCGCATGTCTCCTATGCGGTAAACCGCAAAGCGAGGCTCGCAGCGCGAGCAGCTACAACCACGCGAAGCTGACGACCCAGCTTCGCAATTCCCTTTGCGGAGCGTGCCTCTCCGCAATACCATGGCTGACCCGCATCGCCTGCCGTAGATGCGGGCGCGGCATCCCATGCGAAGACTGCATACGTCGTCCGCATGGCGCATTCATATGCAACCGCAGCGCGGTTCATTATAATCAAGCCATGCGAGCCATGCTCGCCTTGTACAAATATAGGGGCAATGAGCAGCTTGCTCCTTTGCTCGGGGATATGCTTCTGCCTCCATTCGAGGCGATGACCATGGAAATCATTCAACAGTTTATCGTGGCAAGCAGCAGCAGTCGTAAACCAAAAATATCGATTGCAGACTGCTGGGATGCTGTTACCTACGTTCCTGTAAGTGAAGAACGAGCAGCTGATCGGGGGTTCAACCAAGCGGAGCAGCTCGCCAGCCATATCGCGAGGCGTTTTCAGCTTCCGCTTTTGGAATTGCTCATTCGTTCGCGACATTCAGAGAAGCAAAGCTTCAAAACACGCACCGAAAGAATGCGCGATACGCAATCTCTTTTTGAAGTGAATACGAATTTGAGCTTATTAGCCTCTGAATCCCATAGCAAAAAGCATCTAAACGATAGAGCTATTCGTATACTTTTAATCGATGATATCTACACAACTGGAAGTACGGCAGAAGCCTGCTCAAAGGCTTTGCATTGTTATACGGAGCTTCCACTCGATATCTATATTTTGACCTGGGCTCGTTCATAATTCAGCTAGGCTGATAGATCTAATAATTAGATTGATAGTGAAAAAGTTAATGCTATCGATTAGAATGTAACTAATAGCTAGTATGGTTTTACAAAAAAAGGAGGGCTCAGAGCGATGAACCTAGATAATTGTCCTCGCTGCGGTAAGCTTTTTGCAAAAAACTTTAGAGACGTGTGCCCGGCATGCATGCGTGAAATTGATAAAGAGTATGAGCTTTGCGCAAACTATTTGCGTGAATTTAGAGGCTCAATTATTACTGAGGTATCAGATGCTACTGGCGTTTCGATTAAACAAATTACGAAGTTCATACGCGAGGGACGCATCTCCATTATGAATGCACCTAATATGTCATACCCTTGTGAATCATGCGGAACTCTGATTCGTGATAATCATCTTTGCGACAATTGTCGCAATCGAATTGAGAAGGACAAGAAGCAGATGTTCCAAGACATATCGCGAAAAGAAGATTTAAAAAGTGCTTACAAGCAAACGGGTGTTTATAAAGGCTTAGAAAGATACAATGATAAATGATTTAAGTTAATATTTTGATGACTATAAAATTTCACTTGACTGAAGCCGATAATACTTGTAAAGGTAATCGGCTTTTTTAGTTCCTGTAAATAATGAGGTGGGTAAACAATGAAAATAAATGAGACGAATCGTATCGGAGCACTTAATCCATACCAGAAGCATTCGGAGTCCAGAGTAGGCGGGACAGACAAGGCTAAGCAGAAGGACGAAGTCCAAATCTCTGATGCAGCTAAGGAATTGCTATCGACAAGCAAAGCAAGCGGAGCGGACAGAACAGAACATATTGAGCAGCTGAAGCGTTTGGTAGCAACAGGCAACTATCATGTGGAAGCTGGCAAGATTGCCGAGAAGCTGCTTCCCTTCCTGAAGGAGTAATCCTCTAAATGAATGAGTACATCCAGCAAATCATCGTGATTTTGCAAGAGCTTTTAGACGAGCATCTGCAGCTTATTGAATACGGCAACGCGAAGACGTCGGCTATTACTGTGAACCAAGTAGAGACGCTCTCGTATATTTCCAGCAAAGAGAAGAAGAGTCTTCAGCGGATTATGGATCTGGAGCAGCAGCGTATCTTTTTGATAGGGAAATATATGCTTGATCAGAAGCTGACTGCCCATCGTTCGTTCAAAATGGAGAAGCTCATACAAGCTGTATACCAAGCGAATGAGAAGCAGCAGCTTCAGGCGATATGGAATGAGCTGTCGGCAGCACTTAAGAAACTTCAAGATATTAACGAATTCAATCAACAGCTCGTAAGGATGACTCTGGAGCATTTGCATTTTACGCAAGATTTGCTGCTTGGTCCGACTGAGGAAGAAGCGACCTATCATCGTGCTGTTCAAGGCATGGCCTTAAATCGTAATGGCCGCTTTAATATGAAAACGTAACAAGAGAGGACAATATACGATGGCATCCACTTTTCATGGCTTAGAAACGGCAAGGCGCAGCTTATTTACCACTCAGTCTGCTCTGAATACAACTGGACACAACATTTCAAATGCGAATACGGCAGGCTACTCACGCCAAGTGGTGAACATGACTGCATCAAGACCGATAGACGCGGTTGGTTTCTCCAAATCAACAGCAGCTGGTCAGCTTGGTACAGGGGTTGAGGCGTCTTCCATCACTCGGATTAGAGAGAAGTTTCTGGATAATCAGTATCGCAATGAATATAAATCACTGGGTAATTTCTCAGTTCAGCTCGACACGCTCTCTAAACTCGAGGGTATCGTTAATGAACCAAGCGACACGGGCCTTAGAACGGTGATCTCGAATTTTTGGAATTCGTGGTCAGACCTCAGCAAAAACCCTGAGAATGCGGATGGCCGCAAAGTCGTTATGGAACAAACGATGGCACTTGTGGATTCTTTTAATTACACAGCTAAACAGCTCGGAGATTTAAAAGCAGATTTGACGGAAAATGTAGAGATTAACTTAAATACGGTTAATTCGATTACAACAAGCATTGCTCAGTTAAATGGCGAGATTAGACGAGTTGAAAGCTTAGGCGATAACGCAAATGATTTGCGGGATCAGCGTGACCTGATTACAGATCAGCTTTCGGGATTAATCAATATTCGCGTAGAAGACCAAGAGAGCGGCTACCGCATTACGATGGGCGGTACGGAGCTGGTGCAAGGAACATCTACTGCTTCTCTGGATTCAGCGGCAATTACTACAGCGGTTGCTAATGGTGATTTAAATAGCGGTGCTATTTATGGAACGATATATGCAAGAGATCATTATGTCGAGGGGTACATCGGAGAGCTCAATAATCTCGTTCAAACGATGGCGAATGGCGAATTTGAGGTTACGCTGCCTAAAGGATCTGTTTTGCCAGAAGGAACAGTATTGAATAACGTAACCTATACAGGCACAAATCGTACACTGAACGAAGATACAAAGGTTACGGTAAAAGGGCTCAATGGTTTGCATCAGCTTGGTTATTCGTTGGCTGGACAAGAAGCGGGTTTGCCTTTCTTTACTGATGCAAACGGCAGTACTGCTGGATTGAATGCCGGCAACATCACGCTTAATCCTGCAATTGTTGCAAATTCTAATTTGATTGCGACATCTATGCGGGTAGCTACGAATGCAGATGGTTCAGAGTCAGTCATTAGCGGCAACAACTCCTTGGCCGTCCTTTTCTCACAAATGAGAGATACTCGTTTCGACTTCGACGCGGGTACAGGTGAAAATAAAAACACGGTTGATGCTTATTTCCGTTCTGTTGTGGGCCAGTTAGGTGTACAAGCTGCGGAAGCGACTCGTATGCAGGCGAATCAACAAATTATCGTCGACCAAGTTGAATCCCGCAGACAATCGGTTAGCGGAGTTTCGCTAGATGAAGAAATGTCCAACATGATTAAGTTCCAGCATGCATACAATGCAGCTGCTCGAAATATGACGATGATTGATGAAATTTTAGATAAAGTTATTAATGGGATGGGCCGAGTAGGACTATAATTTTTAAAGCGGAGGTGAGACATTATGTCGTTTCGTGTAACACAATCGATGATGAATACACAGTTGCTTCGTAACATTACAAGCAATATGGGACGTATGAATAATTTGCAAAACCAGCTGTCTACGGGTATGAAGATTAATAAACCGTCAGATGATCCAGTTGGTATCACTTTTGCACTGCGCTATCGCAGTGAACTTGATTCTAATGACCAATATTCCAAAAATGTAAGTTCTGCATTATCTATGCTGGAATATACGGATACTTCTATTGGTCAAGCAGGAGATATTATGCAGCGCGTTAGGGAGCTTTTAGTCAAGGGTGCCAGTGGAACTCTCGAACAAACAAGTCTTGATGCAGTTAAAGTTGAAATGTCACAAATGTATAACCAAATGGTTGAAATCGGAAATAGTCAATTTAACGGAAAACAAGTATTTAATGGTGAAATGACCGGTGAGAAGCCTTATCCAACGATGGGGGTAGAAGGTACAACTGATTTGACAGTTGATCCGCCTTTGTTAAAAGCATATCAAGTCAGCTCGGATAACGGTTCAATTAAATATGAACTATCCGCAGGAATGAAGCTGGGAATAAACATTACAGGCAACGAAGTTTTTGGGGAGGGTATCTCTCCTACGGCAACAAAAGCGGAAATAGAGAGCAGTGACAATGTATTTGTACTCCTTCAACGTGCACATGATATGCTCGCATCTGGTGATCAGAAGGGGATATCAAACTTAATTAGTCAGGTAGATAGTCGAATGAATACAATGCTCACAAAAAGAGCGGAAGTAGGAGCGAAAGTAAATCGGGTCGATATTGTTCAAAATCGACTAGCCGATATTGAAATCAATTTGAAGACGGTACAGGCGAAAACAGAAGACGCAGATATGGCAGAAGTGATTACGAATATGAAAACAGAGGAAAATGTATATCAGGCGTCCCTATCTGTTGGAGCACAGCTTATACGTCCAAGCTTGGTTGATTTCTTGAGATAGGTGGAGATTAACATGCAAATTCCGCAGATTCAAATTCGTACGCAGGATGCAGTACTCTTTATTGATGCCGATATGGGCAAACAGCGTCTTGAGCAGCCCGCTGCTACTGTAGATATGGAGCAAATCAGGCCAGAGCAACATTTTCAAACCACCAAAGGACGACTTGAAATTAATCAAGATCGAGTATGGGATGCGTTAGCGCTTGGAAACAATTTGCAAACGATGAGCAAAATATATTCAATGGCTGCTGATATTGCATTGCAAGGCATTGCACGGATTGTGGAGAAGGGCGATCAAATGGCCTCGATTCATTTAGGAGGAAACCCTATAGCAGAGATGGCAAGGGATTGGAAACGAACTTTTCCTGAATATGATTTCCGTGGGGAAGCTTCCTATGATAATATTGATATCGAGTATATTCCAGGTGAACTTACGATTGATACCACTCCAGGTCGAGTCGACCTTAATGTTCAAGTGAACAAGCCTATTCATGAATATGAACGCGGCAAGCTGGATATTTATATGAGCCAATATCCTAAAGTGGAGATTATTCCACCACAGCTCGAACAGCTTATTTAGACGTTACTGTTTTTTAGACTATAGATCATTTGCGCACGACGCATGAGATCTATAGTTTTTATTTTTAATAAATGAGGAATCCTACTAGGGGGTCATTAAGTGAATATAGAACAGCTAATTTATCAATTTGAACAAGGTATTCCAGGTTTCGAACATTTGAATGGCTTTGTATTTCAAGAATTAGGAAACGAACTTCCAATGAAGCTTATGAAGGCTTCTGAGGACGAAACGATATCGTTGCTGGTTGCGAGTCCATTTTTATTTTATCCAGAATATGAATGGGAACTGCCGGAAACCGTGAAACGAGAACTAAATATTAACGGTGAAGAGGATGTAGAGGTTTGGTCTGTTATAACCATATCCACAGATTTTGCTAATGCAACAATTAATTTGCTTGCTCCGATCGTTTTGAATAAAAGAACATTAACAGGCAAACAGCTAATTCTTCACGATAATACATACAGCTCGCGCGCTCCACTCAACCGAACCTAAGGAGGATGAAAAGCCATGCTCGTTTTATCACGCAAAAGTAATGAGTCTATCATGATCGGTGCGAATGTTGAAATCATCGTACTCGGCGTAGAAGGCGATAATGTTAAACTAGGCATACGGGCACCGAAGGAAGTAGACATCTACCGCAAAGAAATATATATGGCGATACAAGCAGAAAATCGTGCGGCAGCAACTAGTGCGGTATCCATAGAGGATGTATCAAAATATTTTAAAAAATAATTGTTTTTTTAAATATAAGCTATAAACAATTGATGGAGAAATCCGATAAATATAATAGCGCGATAATAGGACGGCCGAACTATTATCGTAAGCTTCCGCAAGGATGCGGAAATACGAAAATTTCAAGGAGGAAATACTAATGATTATTAACCACAATATCGCAGCTCTTAACACACACCGTCAGTTGTCTACTAACACTGCAGCAACTAGCAAATCCATCGAGAAATTGTCTTCTGGTCTTCGCATCAACCGTGCAGGTGACGATGCAGCTGGTCTAGCAATTTCCGAAAAAATGCGCGGTCAAATCCGTGGTCTAGATATGGCTGCTAAAAACTCACAAGATGGTATTTCTTTGATTCAAACAGCTGAAGGTGCTTTGAACGAAACTCACTCCATCTTGCAACGTATGCGTGAATTGGCAGTTCAATCTTCCAATGATACGAACACAGCTGCTGACCGTGAGAAGCTTCAAGCAGAAACAGATCAACTTGCAAAAGAAATTACTCGTATCTCTAATACAACAGAATTTAATACAAAAAACCTTTTGGCAGGCGGCTTGAACAGCACATTCCATATCGGTGCTAACGCTAACCAAAACATCTCAGTTAGTGTAAATGCTATGGATTCAAAAACATTGGGAGTTTCTGGTGATCTGATTACTAGTAATTTGACAGCTGGAAGTGGTGTAACAGGCATTTCACAAGCTTACTCTAATCTTGGAGCAGGAGCTGCGGTGGCAGTTACTGTAACAGCTGCTGCATATGCGCCAGTTGGGGGTAGCTTTGGTGGTGCAGTAACAGCAACTGGCTCTGCATACACAGGCTCTGACAACTTATCTTACCAGTTTGAATCAACTGTAATGGATACAACAACAACAACTCAAGTAAATGAAATCCGGTATTCAACTGATGGTGGAACATCTTGGAATACTTCAACAAGAGATGGATCAGGAAACTTTGCTCTTGGCAATGGAGTTCAAATTCAAATTGCTACTGCTGCTGGTAACGCGGTGGGCGATGCTGGAACATTAAATGTAACTGCAGCAAGCGCTACAATTCAACTTCAAAATACTGCTGGTAATATTGGAACAGCTGTAACAGTGAAATCTAACCAGTCGGGTGTATTAGTTGGTGATAAAACTAGTGGTTTAACTGCAAATATCAACTTTGATTTTGCAACACTAGCAGCTACAGGAGGTACTCCTGTCGCAATTACTCAAACAACAACAGCTTCTACAAAAGCGACTACTGATGCCAATGGTAATGTTACAAGTGAAGCGAACGCTCAAAAAGGTATCAACATTTCCACACAATCATCTGCTAACGCAGCGATTACTGTAATTAATAATGCACTTGAGTCTGTATCTGCAGAACGTTCGAAACTAGGAGCTGTTCAAAACCGTCTTGATCACACAATCAACAACTTGAACACTTCTTCCGAGAACCTGACTGCTGCTGAATCTCGTGTACGTGACGTAGATATGGCGAAAGAAATGATGAACCAAACGAAGAACTCTATCCTTGCACAAGCTGCACAAGCTATGCTTGCACAAGCTAACCAACAACCTCAAGGCGTTCTTCAATTGCTTCGTTAATCTTAAGCAATATAAAGGGATCCTAGACTGTCTAGGATCCCTTTTGTTAAGGTCTCTCTTCGGAGCGGCCTTTTTTGCATTTTAAAAAAGTAAATAGTGAAAAGAATAGATTATGTCAGGATAATGAAATCGATCATAGTTACTCGAATATGTCATTGTGCAACTCCTCAGAACCTAGTATGATATCCTCCTTTGATTATTATTTTTATCAAACACCCCTAAACTATACTCACTTTCAATCCGATAGTAATAGTAGTAGAAGTAATCGGAATTGCTGATGAATGGCAACTCAACGAACATAAATCTAAATATATGTAAAATAAGTAGGAGGACTAATATGGTTAACTCAATTCGCATGGGCGGTTTAGTTTCCGGTCTTGATACAGAAACGATAGTTAAAAATCTTATGAAGGCGGAAAGCTCCAAGCTCAATACACTTCTCCAGAAAAAGCAAACCGAGGAGTGGAGACGCGATCAATACAGAGAAGTAAATACTCTCTTATTGGATTTTAAGAATAAAACCTTTGATATGAAGCTACAAAGTAATTTTCAAAAAAAGGTCTTGACATCCGATAACGATTCAATTGTAGCTGCAAAACAAAAAGGCACACCAAGCGCATCCTCATATAATATTAATGTACAAAGTCTCCCGGAGGCGGCAAAGGCAGCGTCAGTGAAATTCGAAACTAAGAATTTGAAGGACGGGACTACAGCAATAGGTGAATCTTTTGATTTTAAGATCGGATCAACTACCATTAGTGTATCCGAAACGGATACCATTAACAGCCTTATAGCTAAAGTGAATAGTGTCTCATCTTCAACGGGGGTTACTGCGAGTTATTTAAATGATGATAAATCTATAACCTTTACTACTAAGGCTAATGGTACCGATGCGGCTATTGAGATCAGTGGTATTGGGACAGGACTTGCACTTACTAATAAACTTGGACTATCTTCAGGCAAGGTTAATAGCACTGATTTAACAGGCTTTTCTACGAAAAAGGATTATCAACTCTCTGAAAAGGTTAAGCAGGGGGAGCTCAGTGTTAACGGAATTTCCTATAAGATAAATAGCTCAACTTTCACATTCGATGGTATTGAGTTCACTATTAAAGATAAAGGTACAACTCAAATTAATTTGAAGACTGATGAAGATGCCATCTTCAAGTCCATTAAAGATTATATAGATAAATATAATGAGGTTATTGATAAGATCAATACCAAAACAAATGAAAAGACCTATAGGGATTTTAAGCCTCTATTATCTGAGGAGAAAGAATCGTTATCAGAAAAACAAATTGAGCAATGGGAAACGAAAGCGAAGAGTGGCTTATTACGTCAGGACCCAATGCTTAATAACGTTCTATCGCAGTTGCGATTATCTTTATCAGCTAATGTAAAGGGTGCAGGGATAGATCCAAAATATGATAGTTTTAGTAAAATTGGAATCACAACTGGTGAATATTCAGAGAAAGGTAAGCTGTATATTAACGAGTCGAAGCTGCGTGAAGCGATTTCTCAGAACGAGGGAAGTGTAATGGAGTTATTCACAAAAGTGAGTACCTCAACAGATTCGACAACAAAACTGAATGAAAGTGGATTGACCGAACGCCTTTACGATCAAATTAATGTAGCTATGACTAAGCTCTCTGAAAAAGCGGGAAGCAACGCTACAATTATTGATAAGAGTGCATTAGGCAAAGTATTAAGTCAGATCGATACGGATATTAGTAATTGGAAGACCAAATTAGAAAGAATTGAACAACGATACTGGAGTAAGTTTACAGCTATGGAAACAGCAATGAGCAAAGCGAACTCCCAAAGCAGCTGGTTAACACAACAATTTAGTAGTTAAAATTAAATCTTCGCTTGAAGGTATAGAAGGAGAGGAAGTTATGACTCAGGGTACCTCTCTAGATTTTCTGCTTAAGGATTTGTTGAAAAGTACCTATTTGTTAGAAAAGAGTCTGCTAGATAATGAAAGTGAACCTGAAGAATGGATAGAGCTTTTAAATCAAAGACAAGAAATCATGGATAGTTTGTCCATTCTGTTTTCACAGGGTGTTTCTCTAACGGATGCTCAGAAAAAGAGTTTCCTTCAGCCTATTCATGAAGTAGATCTAACGATTGTTCCTATGATTCATCGCAAGAAAAAAGTGTTGGAATTCGAAATGATAAATATGAATAAAAGTAAAGCAGTAAATCAGCAATACGGTGATTTTGGTCATTCGTACTCACCCTATGGTGCGTTTTTTGATAAAAAGAAATAAAGAATGAGCTAGGTTTCTCTTGAGAGAGGCCTATTTTTTATCTATTGAAGAAGTGAATATAGATTTAGAAAGAATTATTACAATAATTAGAATAACGTCTAATACAACTAAGATCGATTGCCGATATATACTGTAGAACAATTGACGCGGAGGAATGATTGATATGAACACGAATGTGTCACCTACAGGGGCAGCTAGTTCTATGAATCGGAGCGCAAGTGCTATCGAATATGGTGGCTCTGTAACGGAAAAATCAATTACAAGTGGCAGTAATGATACACAATCCCTTGCAAAGATAGCGAATTCAGGCGATTTGAAGAAGGCGGAGCTTCGCGGTGAGCATGTCGCAATTAGTGAAGAACAGCTAATTAAAGCTATTGACAGAGCTATTAAAGCTGTGGAGGGTAAGAGTACTAGTTTAGAGTTTTCTGTACACAAGCAGACTAATATTATTTCAGTGAAAGTATTAGACAGTGCATCGGGAGAGGTTATTAGAGAAATTCCACCAGAGAAAAATTTAGATTTTGTTGCTAAACTTTGGGAAATGGCTGGAATACTCATAGATAAAAGAGGATAAAGGTTTAGAGGTATATTTAAATTCCAATTATGATGAGCAGCCTTCCTTTTACAAAAAAGTATCAGCTCATAGGAGGATAAACAATGCAACTTCAACAACGTAATAAGTATCTTCAAAGTACGATTCAAACAGCTACCCCAGGACAACTACTTATTATGCTCTACGATGGCGCTATCCGTTTTTGCCGTCAAGGAATTGAAGCGATCAAGGAACAACGTTATTCAGATGCAAATACAAGTCTTTTAAAGGTGCAGGATATTGTAAGTGAGTTCATCATTACCATTGATCGTTCTAACCCTATTTCAGAAAATTTGCTCAAACTATACGAATATTTCAATGCTCGTCTAATCGAAGCAAATATGAAAAAAGATGTAGAGCCGGCAGAAGAAGTGTTAGCCCATCTTATTGATTTAAAAGAAACGTGGATTCAAGCAGCCAAGCAGTACAATCAATTAGCTGCTCAAGCCAATGGAAGTACTTTCAAACAAACACAATCAACCGTTGTCTAATCGAATTAAATGATGGAGTAGCCGCCCAATGGGTGGCTTTATTTTTTTTGCATATCCCGTGACTAGGCAATAAAATTCAACTTTCGACACGATCCGATAAACGGCATAAACAGCTCAAAACCAAAATGTATTCGCTTACAATAAATTGTTTGACAATTCAATAAAGTGGGTGTTATAGTCAAATTGTGGGTTATACAAAGCGATGCCTCACAGTATTTGAAGATGAAGGGAATGTTTGCACATGCAAGGTAAAGTTAAATGGTTTAACGCAGAAAAAGGTTATGGATTTATCGAGACTGAGCAAGGCGGCGACGTATTTGTTCATTTCTCCGCTATCCAAACTGAAGGTTTCAAAACTCTTGAAGAAGGCCAATCCGTCGAATTCGATATTGTTGAAGGCGCTCGTGGTCCACAAGCAGCTAACGTAGTTAAACTGTAATTATCCGGCTGATCCAGCCACACTATAATTTGGATCATTAAACAAGTAACTTACACCAAGCTCCGGGAAACCGGGGCTTTTTTTTGTTGTCTGAAGTAAAATAGGGTGTCCGTGACTAAGTTGTGACAAGTCTAGTAGTTCTATAGTTTTATTTATCTGAATATTCTAAATTGATAAAAAACTATTTTGATTTGAACGCTTACATATGCTATAATAAGACTATGTAAAGGAGGAGTTCCCCATGAACTACAACATTCGAGGTCAACACTTTCAAGTGACAGACGCATTGAGAGACTACGTCGAAAAGAAACTCAGCCGATTGGATAAATATTTTGAAGCACCAATCACCTCCGAAATTAACGTAACACTATCCGTCACCAAAGGGAAACATGCAGTTGAGGTGACCATACCGCTCACCGGTGTCATGCTAAGAGCCGAGGAGAAAAGCGAGGATATGTACGCATCGATTGATCTGGTTGCGGACAAACTCGAACGACAAATACGTAAACATAAAACTAAAGTAAATCGTAAGTTCCGTCAAAGCAGCGGTGTACGCGCTCTATTTAAAGAAGAAGGCTCCGCGGTGGGCGTTCTGGAAGAAGAGGATGATCTAGAGCTCGTTCGTACTAAGCGTTTTGCACTCAAGCCTATGGATGTGGAAGAAGCGATTTTGCAAATGAATATGGTCGGACATAATTTCTTCGTCTTCTCGAATGTGGACAACAAAGAGGTCAGTGTTGTGTACAAACGAAGTGACGGGAAATACGGTTTAATTGAGCAAGGCTAGCCATCATTATACACAACATTGAAGAGCCTTTTCTCCTTTATGGAGAGAGGCTTTTTCTTTTACAATCATCCTCGTTGCGGCGGTGTCGACAAACTGATACAATTTAATGCAAAGAGGCGTTACTACGAAAGGGGAATTCCATGCTCGGATTAGTGAAAAAGATATTTGGTGACCATAACGAGCGCGAGGTAAAGCGGATCCAACGGACGGTAGATGAAATAAATGCGATTGAGTCAAAATTCACTGCTTTATCTGACGATGCGCTTCGCGCGAAAACTGAGGAATTCAAAGCAAGAATTGAAAAAGGCGAGACATTAGATAAAATATTGCCTGAAGCTTTTGCAACAGTTAGAGAAGCATCCAAGCGTACGCTTGGCATGCGTCACTTTGATGTGCAGCTGCTCGGCGGTATCGTTCTTCATGAAGGTAAAATTGCGGAGATGAGAACGGGTGAAGGTAAAACGCTCGTTGCGACACTTCCGGTTTATTTGAACGCGTTGCTTGGCAAAGGTGTACATGTTATCACGGTCAATAATTATCTAGCGCAACGTGATAGCGAGCTTATGGGACAGCTGTATGGCTTCCTAGGCATGACTGTCGGATGTAATCTTCACGGCTTGTCGCATGACGAGAAGCAAGAAGCATATGCATGCGATATTACGTATGGTACAAATAATGAATTTGGTTTTGATTATCTGCGTGACAACATGGTGCTATACAAAGAACAAATGGTTCAGCGTCCTCTTTATTTCTCCATTATCGATGAAGTGGATTCCATTCTTGTCGATGAAGCGCGGACTCCGCTTATTATTTCTGGACAGGCTGCTAAATCAACAGAGCTCTACTTCGCCGCAGACCGCTTTATTAGCCGTTTGAAGCCTGAAGAGGATTTCACGATCGATATTAAGCTTCGCAGCGTTATGCTGACTGAGGCAGGCGTTGAGAAGACGGAGAAGGCATTCCAAATCGAGAACCTATTCGATCATGCGAATGTAACGCTCAACCACCACATACAGCAAGCGCTGAAAGCGAACTTCATTATGAAGCGCGATGTGGATTATGTTGTGGAAGAAGAAGAAGTTGTCATCGTTGATGAATTTACTGGTCGTCTAATGTCTGGACGTCGTTATAGCGATGGTCTTCACCAAGCGATTGAAGCGAAGGAAGATCTGAAGGTTCAGAACGAGAGCATGACACTTGCGACAATTACTTTCCAAAACTACTTCCGTATGTATCGCAAACTTGCTGGTATGACGGGTACTGCGAAGACAGAGGAAGAAGAGTTCAAGCGTATTTATGGACTCGACGTTATTCAAGTGCCTACTAACCGTTCCATGATCCGTAAGGATATTGCAGATGTTGTCTACAAATCCGAACTCGGTAAATTCAAAGCGGTCGTAGAAGAGATCGTAGAACGCCACAGTAAAAATCAACCAGTGCTCGTAGGTACAATTTCTATCGAGAACTCGGAGAAATTATCAGATATGCTGAAGCGCAGAGGCGTTACGCACAAAGTGCTCAACGCGAAGTTCCATGCGGAAGAGGCAGAAATTATTTCGCGCGCTGGTCAAGCGGGCTCCGTAACGATCGCAACGAACATGGCTGGTCGTGGTACCGATATTTTGCTAGGTGATGAGGTTGCTGAACTAGGCGGCTTGCATATCATTGGTACAGAGCGCCATGAAAGCCGTCGGATCGATAATCAGCTGCGTGGTCGTGCTGGTCGTCAAGGCGATCCAGGTTCATCACAGTTTTATCTATCGCTTGAGGATGAGCTGATGCGCCGCTTCGGTTCTGAGAATATTATGGGCATGATGGATAAGCTGGGACTGGATGAGGATCAACCGATTGAGAGCCGGATGATTTCTAGAGCGATTGAATCTGCGCAGAAACGCGTTGAGGGCAATAACTTTGACATTCGGAAAGTTGTTCTACAATACGATGATGTCATGAACCAGCAGCGTGAGGTTATCTATAAGCAGCGCCGTGATATTCTTGGTTCGGAGAACATCCGCCAAGAAGTTATGGAAATGCTTAAGCCTGTCATCGAACGTATAGTTGAAGCTCACTGTTCGGAGGATATTCCGGAGGAGTGGGATCTTCRAGCAATCGTTGATTATGCGCAAGCGAACTTCCTGCAAGAAGGATCTTTGACCAAGGAAGAGATTTGGGGCAAAGAGAAGGAAGAAATCATCGACTACATTTATGCTGAAGTCGTTGCTTCCTATGATGAGCGTGAAGCAGAGCTTGGGGAAGAAACGATGCGCGAATTCGAGAAGGTCGTTGTGCTTCGTGCGGTAGATAGCAAATGGATGGATCACATCGATGCGATGGATCAGCTCCGTCAAGGTATCCACCTGCGTGCATACGGCGGTACGGATCCGCTTCGTGAATATCAATTTGAAGGCTTCGAGATGTTCAAGGAAATGATCGAGAGCATCCACGAGGAAGTTGCAAGATACATTATGAAGGCACGCGTAGAGAGCAACCTGGAGCGTCAAGAAGTAGCTCAAGGCCAAACGACTACAACAAGCGGCGGCGGAGAAGCTATGGAGAAGCGCCCAGCTAAGCGTGAGGACCGTGTAGGTCGTAATGACGCATGTCCTTGCGGCAGCGGCAAGAAATACAAGCAGTGCCACGGCAAGTAAGGAACGGCATCAAATAGCATGGCATAAAATAAAGAATGAACCATTATTTTGAGGTGAAGCGGAAGCTATGATAGACATAACGGTTAAACAAGACCTGCGTGAAATGGCCAAGCGGCTCCAAGAGCTTAGGGGGTCCCTTTGACTTAGATCTTAAGCAAGAAATGATTGCTAATTTCGAGGAGAAGATGACATTCCCTGATTTTTGGGATGATAATGACAAAGCGCAAAGCGTTATTTCTGAGCTTAATGCGGTGAAGTCAGTTGTGGATCATTACGACGGGATGAACAGCGAGCAGGAAGATCTTCAGATGATGCTGGAGCTAGCGGAAGATGAAGGCGATGAGTCGCTTGCATCAGACGTTGTGAGCGGCGTGGAGAAGCTCATGCGCAAGATTAGCGAGTTTGAGCTTCAACTGCTGCTTAATCAGCCTTACGATAAGCTTAATGCGATTCTTGAGCTTCATCCTGGCGCTGGCGGTACGGAGTCTCAGGACTGGGGTTTAATGCTTTACAGGATGTACACGCGCTGGGCGGAGAAGAGCGGCTTCAAGGTTGAGCTTCTTGATTACTTGCCCGGTGATGAGGCCGGTATTAAAAGTGTCACCATTTTGGTGAAGGGCTTTAATGCCTATGGGTATTTGAAGGCAGAGAAAGGCGTACACCGTTTGGTTCGCATTTCTCCGTTTGATTCTGCTGGTCGTCGTCACACGTCGTTTGCTTCCTGTGATGTAGTCCCAGAAATCGATGACAGCATTGAGATCGAAATCCGAACTGAAGATCTGAAGGTGGATACGTACCGCGCGAGTGGAGCAGGCGGACAGCACGTCAATAAGACGGAGTCGGCTATACGTATTACCCACATCCCTTCAGGCATTGTGGTTGCTTGCCAGCAGGAGCGTTCACAAATTCAGAACCGGGAACGTGCGATGAAGATGCTTCGCTCTAAGCTCTATGATCGGAAGATCGAGGAGCAGAGGAAGCATTTGGCGGATATACGCGGTGATCAATCGGAAATCGCGTGGGGAAGCCAAATCCGTTCTTATGTTTTCCATCCATACAGCATGGTGAAGGATCACCGTACTTCTGTAGAGACAGGTAATGTCGGCGCGGTTATGGATGGCGACATCGACCCTTTTATCGATGGATATTTGCGTCATCAGATTCGTCACGAGTAATTTGCGACCATATACAAATGGATAGCTTCAGTGAAGAGTTCCAACACGGTAAACGTGTGGAACTCTTCTTTTTGCGATAATCGGCTTGCGAGGAGATAAAAAGGGATGAAAGAAAGCACGGCGAAGCGGAGAAAAGGTGGACGCAGTTATAGTCCACGAACCCAATCCGTATGGAATATTGTTCAGCTTCTGATTGGTTCAGCTATCGTAGCGATTAGCTTCAATATGTTCATGGTACCTAATGGAATCGCTTCTGGAGGCGTATCGGGTATATCTATTCTCGTCCAAAGAGCAGCAGGCATTACTCCTGCTATCACGCAATGGGCGATTAATATTCCGCTGTTTATTGCGGGTTTGTGGCTGCTTGGCAAACGATTTGGCGCAAAAACAGCGCTAGGATCGATTATTTTGCCGCTATTTGTGCTGCTGTCAAATGGCTGGCCATCACCTACGGACAATCCGCTGCTTGCGGCTATTTATGGCGGTATCGGGGTTGGTCTGGGGCTTGGCCTTGTTTTTCGAGGAGGGGCTTCGACAGGCGGCTTGGATTTAGCTGCGCAAATATTACATCGCTACACAGGCCTTCCGCTTAGCTTAGCGATCGTTTGTTTCGACGGCTGCGTCATTATTGCGGCTGGAATAATCATTTCTCCTGAGGTTGCGCTATACGCTTTGATTGGTTTATTCGTGACAAGCAAGACGATTGATTTTGTACAAAGCGGATTGCAGCTATCTAAGGTAGCTTTTATAATCAGCGACCATTCGGATGAGGTTGCCGAAGCTATTCTTAATGATTTGGATCGTGGTTTGACGCGGCTTGATGGTCACGGCGGATATACTGGCGAAGGGCGTACGGTATTGATGGTAGTAGTCGGTCAAAATGAGGTGCCGAAGCTAAAGCAAATTGTGAAGTCTATTGATCCTGGCAGCTTTGTGATAATTAGCAATACAGCAGAAGTAATTGGGCAGGGCTTCAAGCTGGACAGCTAACAAAATAATATCCAATCGATACCAACAACGAGCTTTTTGTGCTAAAATGAAACGAGAACATTTGTTCTTGTTATGTTGAAAGCATCTCTCAAACAATTCATAAATTGAGCAAAATTATCATCATTTGTTCGTTGTATTAATATGAATTCGAATGTATAATAATACGAAACAATGTGCGTATTTCCATCAACTTCCGAATGTTGTACAATTATAAGTTGTGGAAGAAAACATCCTTTCCGCGTGCGGAAAGAGCAATAGATGAAGCTGCATAGCAGGGGAAAAGACAGCTTGCAGCATCTAGTTTCGGGGAGAGATTAACATGAGCATAAAGGTGAAAATAGCGATTATCGGTTCAACTGGCTATGGCGGTGTAGAACTCATTCGATTGCTCGCATCCCATCCGCTGGCTGAGGTGACATCGGTCATTTCGTCATCCAGCGCAGGTACGTCTATAACAGAAGGATATCCACACCTCATTGGCATTAGCGAAGAGCTGCTTGATGATGTCGATCCTGCTGCGATTAAAGCAAAGGCAGATGTAGTATTTCTAGCTACACCTGCTGGCGTAGCAGCTAAACTGGTTCCAGCTTTGCTTGAAGTTGGTTTGAAAATTATTGATCTATCAGGAGATTTCCGCTTAAAATCGCCAGCATTATATGAGCAGTGGTATAAGAAGCCTGCAGCGGATGAGGCTTACTTGAAGCAAGCCGTGTTTGGCCTTGCTGAAATATACGGCGACCAAGTGAAGGATGCTCCATTTATTTCCAATCCAGGTTGTTACCCAACTGCGACACTGCTAGGGCTTCTCCCAGCTGTCAAAGAAGGCTGGATTGACCCGTCTACCATCATCATTGACGCCAAGTCAGGCGTTTCCGGTGCTGGTCGCGGTGCGTCACTAGGCACTCATTATTCAGAACTTAATGAAAATTTAAGAGCATATAAGCTAAATCAGCATCAACATATTCCAGAAATTGAAATGGTGTTATCTCATACGGCTAATAAGCCAGTCGTGACTACCTTTACAACTCATCTCGTGCCAATGACGCGCGGCATTATGTCTACGATGTATGCTGTCGTTCAAGGCGAGCGGAGCACTAGCGATTTTATTGATCTCTACCGTTCCTACTATGAAGGACGTAAGTTTGTACGTATTCGTCCAGAAGGACAATGGCCATCTACTAAAGAAGTTTGGGGCTCCAACTATTGCGATATCGGCTTTGCCGTCGATGAGCGTACGAATCGTGTAACTATCGTTTCTGTTATCGACAACCTGGTTAAAGGCGCTGCGGGTCAAGCGATCCAAAACTTGAACCTGATGATGGGCTGGGACGAGACGCTCGGTTTGCAATTCGTTCCCGTTTATCCTTAATTAATAACGAAGACATTCCTACTGATCTTATAACCATACTCATACAGGTGAAGGAGATACGATTTTACGATGGGACAGGATAAAACAGCCTTGTTCTCGGTCGTCGCTGACGGCTCGATAACAACGCCTCAAGGCTTCAAAGCAGGTGGATTGCACTGTGGTCTCAAAAAAACGACGCGTCACGATCTTGGCGCAATCGTATGCGAGGTTCCAGCAGCAGCAGCGGGCGTATATACAACGAATGTATTTCAAGCCGCTCCGCTTCAAGTAACTCGTGAGAGTATCGGCGCTGGCGGCGTCCTGCGTGCTGTGCTTGTAAATAGCGGCAATGCGAATGCGTGCACAGGTAAGCAAGGCGAAGCGGACGCATACGAAATGCGCTCTAGATTTGCGGAATCAATCGGCGTATCTTCTGAACAGGTAGCCGTAGCATCTACAGGCGTTATTGGCGAGCTTTTGAAAATGGACAAAGTACGCGCTGGCATCGATGGACTGCCTGCTAAGCTGGATGGAAATCGTACAGGCGCGGATGATTTTTGCCAAGCGATTTTAACCACAGATTTGGTTCAAAAGATGGTATGTGTCGAGCTTGAACTAGACGGCAAACGTGTATATGTCTCAGGTGCAGCCAAAGGCTCGGGCATGATTCATCCGAATATGGCGACGATGCTTGGATTCGTAACGACAGATGCAGCCATCGGAAGCGAAGCGCTTCAGAAGGTGCTGCGCCTTGCGACAGATCTGACTTTCAATATGATTACCGTTGATGGAGATACAAGCACGAACGATATGCTGGTGGCTATGGCGAGTGGACTTGCTGGCAACTCGGAGCTGACAGAAGCCCACGAAGGCTGGGCAGCTTTTGTAGCGGCTATCCGTCATGTATGTGAGGTGCTTGCCAAAGCGATCGCCCGTGATGGCGAAGGCGCAACTAAGCTCGTTGAGGTGCAGGTGAACGGTGCAGTAAGTGACGACTCAGCACAAGCGATTGCAAAGACGGTTATTGGATCGTCACTTGTGAAATCGGCCGTGTTTGGAGCGGATGCGAACTGGGGACGTATTATTGCGGCAGTAGGCCGTGCAGGCCAGCCGGTTAATCCAGAAACAGTGGACATTCGACTTGGCGATATTTTGACGCTTGAGCAATCCCGTCCTGTTGTGTTTGATGAAGAGGTTGCCTTGGAATATTTGAAAGGCGATACCGTTGTTATTCGCGTTGACTTACATAATGGCGAAGGAACGGCAACAGCATGGGGCTGCGATTTGACCTATGACTATGTTCGCATTAATGCGGCATATCGGACATAAGCAAAGTAGATGCTTGGAGGGTATGGAACAGTGACGGAGCAACGATTTGTAATGAAATGCGGAGGCAGTACGCTAGCGGCGCTTCCTAACAGCTTTTTTGACGAGTTGCGGGAGCTTCAGCTCTCTGGCGTTCTTCCGGTCATCGTACATGGCGGTGGTCCAGCGATATCGGAAACGCTTGGCAAGCTGGGAATCGAGACGGGATTTGTTAATGGTCTGCGTGTAACGAACGATGCTGTGCTTGACATCGTTGAGATGGTACTTGCAGGGCGTATCAATAAAGAAATTGTGCGTAAAATTCAAATCAACGGCGCGAAGGCACTCGGACTATCCGGGGTGGACGGCAAGCTCATTCAAGCGCAGCCAGTTGCGAATGCTGCCGAGATTGGTTTTGTTGGCGACGTAACCGATGTAAATGCTGAGATTATTGAAGGTGTTATGGGCATGGGTTACATTCCGGTTATTGCACCTATCGGTATTGATGATCAAGGACAGCGTTACAACATTAATGCGGATACGGCTGCAGGCGCTGTTGCGTCCCATCTCGGAGTAGAGCGAATGATCGTTGTAACGGATGTGCCAGGCATTCTCAAAACAGTAGATGGACAGAAGCAGGTGCTTCCTGTTGTCTCCGTTGCTGAGATCGAAGAGATGATAACGAGCGGTGAGATTTACGGCGGCATGATTCCAAAAGTTCGCGCAGCCATTCAGTGCATTCAAGGACGTGTGCGTGAAGTTGTGATCGTAAGCGGCGAGGAGCCAGGTGTGCTGACGAGAGCGGTACGCGAAGGCGGCGTCGGTACACGAATTGTTCAAATCCATGAAGGGCGGGTGTAAGGTCGATGAGTGAAACGAATGCAACAGCTGCAGCTGACCAATCTCTTTTTCCAACCTATGCAAGATATCCAATGGCATTGGTAAAAGGTGAAGGCAGCTGGTTATGGGATGATAAAGGAAATAAATATCTTGATTTTATGAGCGGTATTGCCGTTACAAATCTAGGGCATGCTCCTAAACAAATCAAAGCGGCGCTTGTTAAGCAGCTCGATGAATTGTGGCATGTATCAAATCTGTTCCATATTCCGAACCAAGCGGATGCAGGCAAGCTCATTACCGACAATAGCTGCGCGGATGCTGTTTTTTTCTGCAACTCGGGTGCTGAAGCGAACGAAGCGGCTATCAAGCTTGCACGCCGTTACAATCAGAAGGTACTGAACAATGGTCGGTTCGAAATCATTACTTTTGAGCAATCGTTTCATGGCCGTACGCTAGCTACGCTTACGGCAACTGGCCAGGATAAGGTGAAGGAAGGTTTTGCGCCGCTGCCGGCTGGCTTCAAAACCATCCCGCTGAACGATTTCGCTGCGCTTGAAGCGGCTGTATCTGATCAGACTGCAGCAGTCATGCTGGAAATGGTGCAAGCGGAGGGCGGTATTTATCCGGTTGATCCAGACTATATGAAGGCGCTTGTTGCGTTATGCGAGAAGCAAGGCATCCTTCTTATTGTGGATGAGATTCAAACAGGAATGGGACGTACAGGCAAGCTGTTCGCATATGAGCATTACGGCATTGAGCCTGATATTTTCACGATGGCGAAAGGTCTTGGAAGCGGGTTTCCTGTTGGCGCTATGGCAGCAAAGGAAAAGCTTCGTGATGGCTTTACGGCAGGCAGCCATGGCTCAACATTCGGCGGAACGCCGATTGCAACAGCAGTTGTAAAGGCAACTCTTGAGACAATTGTTGGCGAGAATTTATCGGAGCGCGCAGCGCAAAAGGGCGAATATCTCATTTCGCAGCTTCGCGAGAAGCTTGCGGGAAATGAATTTGTTCATGAGGTTCGCGGACTTGGCCTGCTAGTAGGAATTGCATGCGCGGAGCCGATTGCCGATATTTTGAACGAGGCTCAGACACGTGGTCTAATCGCCATTTCGGCAGGGCCAAATGTCATCCGCCTATTGCCTAATTTACTCGTTACGGATGAAGAAATAGATATTGCTGTTGCGTTATTAGTCGAACTATTGGAAGCGAAGCGACCAGTCGTTAAATCATAAATGCTAGAACATTGTTTTAAGCTGAAGGAGGGCTCTACCATGCAAGGAATAGTAAACGAGGATTTGGCGCAAAGCTTGAAGGGGCGCGACTTTCTCATGCTGGTTGATTTTAAGCCAGAGGAAATTCGTTACTTGATCGACCTAGCGATTGATTTGAAGCAAAAACAAAAAGCAGGCGAAACTCATCATATTCTAAAAGGTAAGACGCTTGGCATGATCTTTGAAAAATCGTCTACACGTACGCGCGTATCGTTCGAAGTTGGGATGTATCAGCTTGGCGGTCAAGGTCTATTCCTAAGTGGAAATGACCTGCAAATCGGTCGCGGCGAAACGATCTGGGATACAGCCCAGACGTTGTCCCGCTATCTAGATGGAATTATGATTCGTACATTTGCGCATCGCAAAGTGGTTGAGCTTGCTCGTGGAGCGACGATTCCGGTTATTAACGGTTTGACGGATCTTTCACATCCATGCCAAGCGCTTGCAGATTACCAAACCATTCTTGAGCAAAAGGGTCGTTTAGAAGGCTTAAAAATTGCCTATATCGGCGATGGCAACAATATGACTCATTCCCTGTTGATGGGCGCTGCGAAGCTTGGCCTTCATATGTCTGTTGCGACTCCTGAGGGTTACGAGCCGGATGCAGATATTATTCAGCAAACGAAGGATCATGCTGCTGAAACAGGCTCGCAAATTCACATTTGCCGCGATCCGAAGGAAGCTATTGCTGACGCTGATATCGTGTACACGGATGTGTGGGCGAGCATGGGGCAAGAAGCAGAGCAGAAGGAACGCGAGATTGCTTTTGCGGCATATCAGGTTAATGAGGCGATTACAAAATATGCGAAGAAGGACTATCTCTTCATGCACTGCTTGCCTGCACACCGCGGCGAAGAAGTGAGCGAAGGCGTAATCGACGGCGATCGTTCGATTATTTTCGACCAGGCAGAGAACCGTCTTCATGCACAAAAAGCGATTATGGCAGCAATTATGTCCTAGCTTAAACGCTATAAATATATGAATTTATTCGAAGGGAAGTAAAACAATACTATGGCAAAAGAAAAAATCGTACTCGCCTACTCCGGAGGCTTGGATACTTCGGTTATCCTCAAATGGTTGAAAGAAACTTATGACGCAGAAATCATCGCATTTACAGCAGATATCGGTCAAAAGGATGAGCTGGACGGCTTGGAAGCAAAAGCACTGGCAACGGGCGCTTCTAAAGTGTACATCGACGATCTTCGCGATGAATTTGCCAAAGACTTCATCTACCCGATGTTCCAAGCAGGAACGCTTTATGAAGGTCAATATTTGCTCGGTACTTCCATTGCCCGTCCGCTTATCGCTAAGCGTATGGTTGATATCGCTCGCGAAGAAGGCGCAGCTTATATCGCACACGGTGCTACAGGCAAAGGCAACGATCAGGTTCGTTTTGAGCTGACTGCTGCTGCACTAGCTCCTGAGATCGGCGTTATCGCGCCATGGCGCCTTGAAGCATTCCGTGAAGAATTCCCGGGTCGTGCGGAAATGATCGCTTATGCAGAGAAACACAATATTCCAGTTACAGCGTCTGCTGCGAAGCCTTATTCGACAGACCGCAACCTGCTGCATATCAGCTTCGAGAGCGGCATGCTGGAAGATCCTTGGTTCGATCCTAGCTCTGAAGAAAACGAAAGCATGTATGTGCTAAGCGTATCTCCTGAGAACGCGCCGGATAAAGCAGAATATGTTGAGCTTACTTTTGCAGAGGGCAATTGCACAGCTATTAACGGCAAAGAGCTTAGCCCGCTAGAAGTTATGGACACGCTGAATGAGCTTGGCGGCAAGCACGGCATCGGACGCGTTGATATGGTTGAGAACCGTTTCGTCGGCATGAAGAGCCGCGGCGTGTACGAAACACCGGGCGGTACAATCTTGTTCACAGCTCACCGCAAAATGGAATCTTTAACAATGGACCGCGAGGTTATGCATCTTCGTGATTCATTGATTGCAAAATATAGCCAGCTCGTATACAACGGCTTCTGGTTCGCTCCTGAGCGTCTTGCTTTGCAAGCACTTGTGACAGAATCGCAAAAAAATGTGAGCGGCGTTGTTCGCTTGAAGCTGTACAAAGGAAATGTTATCGGAGCAGGCGTACAAAGCCCAGTGAGCTTGTACAACCCTGATATTGCAACGATGGAAGCTGATCCAACGCAAGCATACGATCAAGGGGATGCGACTGGCTTCATCCGTCTGAACGCATTGCGTCTAAAAGTATCGTCGGCAGTTAGCAATAAATAAGGTTTACAAGGGAGTGTTACGAACCAGTGAGTAAATTATGGGGCGGTCGTTTTACAAAAAAAACGGACCAATTGGTAGAGGAATACACAGCATCAATCATGTTCGACAAGGAACTCGCTGAAGAGGATATTCAAGGCAGTCTGGCGCATGTAACGATGCTGGGCAAGCAAGGTATTCTTCCGCTGGATGACGTTGAGAAGATTAAGGACGGGCTGCACCGCGTCCTTCAACGCATCAAACGTGATGATATCGAGTTCTCAATCGGAGACGAAGATATCCATATGAATATCGAAAAGACGCTAATCGATGATGTTGGCTCTGTAGGCGGCAAGCTGCATACAGGACGCAGCCGGAACGATCAAGTGGCGACGGATATGCATTTATGGCTTCGCAAGCGCGTTGTCGAGTTCGTAGATATGCTTTATAAACTTCAATCTGCACTTATCAAGCAAGCAAAAGCTAACATTGATACCATTGTACCTGGTTACACGCATTTGCAGCGTGCGCAGCCGATCTTGTTTGCACATCATTTGATGGCTTACGTATCGATGTTTGGACGCGATATTGAGCGTTTGCAGGATAGCTACAAGCGCATCAATGTACTTCCACTTGGAGCAGGCGCTTTGGCAGGGACAACCTTCCCAATCGATCGCCATTATGTGGCGAGCCAGCTTAAGTTTGACCGCGTTTATGAGAACAGCTTGGATGCGGTAAGCGACCGTGACTTCATTGTTGAGTTTCTTGCGGACGCATCGATCATCATGATGCATCTTTCGCGCCTTAGCGAGGAGCTCATCCTTTGGTCGAGCACGGAATTCCACTTTGTTGAGCTGGACGATGCATTCTGCACCGGCAGCAGCATTATGCCGCAAAAGAAAAACCCAGACGTACCCGAGCTTGTTCGCGGTAAAACGGGACGCGTTTACGGAGACCTTGTTGGCTTGTTGACGGTTCTTAAGTCACTGCCTCTTGCTTACAACAAAGACATGCAAGAAGACAAAGAAGGCATGTTCGATACGGTGAAGACGCTGCAAGGCGCGCTTCAATTGTTCGCTCCAATGATCGCAACGATGAAGGTGAACAAGGAACGGATGCGTCAAGCCGTTAACCAGGACTTCTCGAACGCAACAGATATTGCAGACTTCCTTGTTGGCAAAGGCTTGCCTTTCCGCCAAGCGCATGAGGTTATCGGGAAAACGGTATTGTATTGCATCGAGCAAAACAAATACTTGCTAGACCTGACGCTGGAAGAGTTCAAAAAGTTCTCATCGTTGTTCGATGATCGCATTTATGCCGTGCTTCAACCAGAACAGGTTGTTAATGCTCGTAACGTTTACGGCGGCACAGCAAAAACACAAGTGCAAGATGCGATTGGACGCGCAGAGGTGGCTCTTGAGCAAACTGCAGCTTGGGTGACTGAGTATCTTGGACGCAGCAGATAATAGAGTTCGCTCTTTAGCGAAATAAGGTTTATAAAATAAAAAGCAGTTCAGCGTTGCCTTGGAGGCAGCGATCTGAACTGCTTTTTTTGCTATATTCATTAACAGCCCGCACTTTGCTTGCATCGTTCTCCTAAAAAACGCCGTCCTCAAGCAGGGGCTCTGTCGTTTGCTGTGGCGGAGTCGGCGTTGCCGACGGCCCCTTGCCGCCTTTCATTGGACCAATCTCGATGATGGTTGGCTGAGCCTTGTACGTATCGCGTGACAAGCGGTCACGGGAGATAACCTTGCCGTCACGCGTAAACGTACGGTATGTTTCTACAACATAACCTTGTTTTCCTGATTCCACAGTAACCTTCTGGCCTGGCGATAGGCGAGAATTTGTTTTCTCCTGAATAGCAGGGGCAATCGTTTTGAGCGTTACCGATTCGATATCGTATTTTTCGTTTTCTTTCATCGTACCGAACAGCTTGATCGTCAGTTTGCGATCATCTACTGAGGTGCGAATGATGAGATATTTGCCCGTTGTGTTTTTGAAACGAAAGTTAATCGCACCACCTGCATAAGTAGCATCTTGGCCAATAGGCAAATAAGCAACCGGCAAAGAGTGATTGCGCCGTTCAACAATTTCTAGCCCTGCTCGAAGAATAGCATTATAAAGTGTACTTGAGACTTGGCAAATACCGCCGCCGATACCTGGAACAAGCTTGCCGTTCAAAATAACGGGCGCCTCGCGATACTCATATAATTCCTCTGCTCTCGTAATGAGCTTGTCATAATCAAATATTTCATCTGGCGCAAGCACCCAATCATTGAGCGTTTCTGCCGTTACAGTCACGTTATGGGCACGTCCTTCTGCGCTCGTCCTGAAATCAGTGGAAAATGATATAATTTTTCGTTCAATGCCTTCATCCTTCAATTTCTCAAGCGTCACCTCCGGATGAATGACGGTAATTGGCAGCTCAGCTTCAAAAGCCTTCTCAACAGGTGCTCCGATATTCTCCCTTTTTATGATAACCCAATCATTTACCTGATCGGTAAGCTTTCCAGTATCCAAGCGAAAAGCATCGACATGCGGTTCGTAGATGACTTGGTCGGTATCTGTGATCCTTCGGACAGCATTTTTGGTTGCACTCTTTTCAATCCAGCTCCACTGCTTGCGAAGTGCGGCATCAAAGGCGTCTGAATTCCAAGCTTGTGAGAGCTCATATTGCTTGGGGAACTGATAGCGGTAAACGGCACGATCCCATATTTCACCTTCGTCCAGCTTCAATAATGCCTCGCGAATGGTTTTGAATTCCGCTTTATACCCAAGCTCGTTTACGGTCCACTGCTTACTGTCGCCAGCATTAGCAGCGGCATGAATAGTAATGGTGCGCTGCTGCAGCGAGCTCTCATATTCCTCAAGCAGCTTAAGGGCATCTGTTACTTGCATGCCGCCAACAGCGATGCCGCCGGCATCAACCCCATCAGGAACTGTTTTTTGCTGTGCATAATTCCAAATAAAGCCCCAACCTACTGCTGCAATAAGAAGCAGCGATGCTGCGATGATAATGCCAATATGGATACGTTTTATGATACGAAACACTCCTTTCTGCGTGTCAAGCAAAAACGCCTTCGGCGACCTAAGGGCGCTGAAGCGGTTTTGACGGAGAAATATAAGCCCTTTATAAGCTAACAAACTTATAAATGCTTATATGTTAAAAAAGCAGTCTTATATGTATATGCTGCTTACTCTGCAATTTTGTCTAATACGTTTTAGGAGGTTGATTCGACAATTGCTTCGATTATGAGATTTGTGAAAAATGAGGAAAGCGAGCTCCTTATGAAGGAATTCAGCACAAACTGTCGAAATAGTAGTACTGACTATAAACAGGATGTGATAATGTGATTGAGATGCAAGACATATGGAAAACGTACACCGACGGAACGCATGCGTTAAAAGGCGTCTCTGTTCGTATAGATCGCAACGAGTTTGTTTATCTAGTAGGACCATCAGGTGCAGGTAAGTCAACATTTATGAAGTTGATCTATCGTGAGGAAGTACCGACAAAAGGACAGATTTCTGTTAATGGATTTAATATAGGAAAGTTGAAGCCGCGAAAAATCCCATTTGTTCGACGAAATATTGGCGTTATTTTTCAGGACTTTAGACTATTACCCAAATTAACCGTATTTGAAAACGTTGCATTTGCCATGGAGGTTATAGAAGCCCCAACCCGCGTCATTAAGAGGCGAACGATGGAGGTGCTTGAACTCGTAGGACTGAAGCATAAGCATGCAAGCCTGCCGGCACAGTTGTCGGGCGGTGAGCAGCAGCGTGTATCGATTGCACGAGCGATTGTAAATAACCCATCTGTTATCGTAGCGGACGAGCCCACAGGCAACTTGGACCCGGAAACGTCGCTGGGCATCATGAACTTGCTTGAGGAAATCAACTTCCGCGGTGCAACCATCGTAATGGCTACCCACAATAAAGATATCGTTAACTCCATACGCAAGCGCGTCATTGCAATCGAGAACGGCAATATCGTACGTGACGAGGCTAGAGGGGAGTACGGCTATGAAGCTTAGAACTATACTCCGTCATCTGCGAGAAGGCGCCAAAAACATCATTAGAAATGGCTGGATGTCGTTTGCTTCAGTAAGCTCGATATTTATATCCTTGTTCATTCTTGGCGTGTTTTTATTGCTCGCACTCAACGTCAATTCCATGGCGGCACAGATCGAGAGTCAAGTGCAAATTCGTGTGTTCTTACAGCTAAATGTAGACAAAGCGAAGATAACAGAGCTTCAGAACAAAATCGGCAATTTAACAGAGGTAAAGCAAGTAACATTTGTGTCTAAAGCAGAGGGACTAGAGCTGCTTCGTAAAAACCTTGGTGATGAGAACAAGGATTTGCTGGATGGTTATGAGAAGGAAAAAAATCCGCTGCCGGATTCATTTACGGTAGAGGTTTATGAGCCGCAATCGATCGAGGATGCAGCAAAACAGATCGATGCGATCAATAAAGCAGATGAGCTTATACCGATTGCCAAAATCAAATATGGACAAGGCACGGTCGAGACTCTTTTCAAAATTACGAATGCTTTGCGTTACATAGGTATCGTCGTTGTTGTAGGTCTATCCGTAACAGCAATGTTCTTGATCTCGAACACGATCAAAATGACCATTATCGCAAGACGCAGAGAAATTGGCATTATGAAGCTGGTTGGCGCGACGAATTCATTTATTCGCTGGCCGTTTTTCATTGAAGGTGCACTGATTGGAATTATTAGCTCGGTTATTACAACGGTAGCTGTGCTTGCAGGTTACTCACAGCTTGTGAAGTTTACGCAAATGGAATTATCGCTAATGATGATTAAGCTCGTCACGGTAGAGGAGTCAGGAATGCTGACTGCCACGCTGCTCATCGTACTCGGAACATTAATCGGCATTTGGGGCAGCACGATCTCGATACGCAAGTATTTGAAAGTGTAGGAGGATGCGAAAGTGAAGAAGAGGAAATGGCTGTTATTCACAGTTACGATGATGCTTGCGGTATTTGTTATGCAACCAACAGGAGGAGAAGCTGCTTCTCTTAGCGAAATAAAGAAACAAATAGCTGCCGCTAAGGCGGAAATGAAGGAAGCGGAGCAACGCGCAGCTAAAGCTGAGCGCCAAGCCGCTAATGCTCATAATCAGGCTAAGACAGCAGAGAATGAGAAGGTAACTATCCTTGGGAAAAAAACAGAAGCGGAAGCTTCTATCGCTAATTTGATGGCAGAGATTGATAATGTCGTCATCAACAAAACAAAGATGCAAGCACAAAGCGATGCGAAGGAAGAAGAACTGCTGCAAACCGGCCTTGAGCTGGAGCAGGCTGAAGAGCGTGTAGTGACACGCGATGAGCTGCTGCAATCTCGCATGCGTCTTATGTATACGAACGGTTTTGTATCTTATATGGACGTACTCTTGAGTGCGACTAGCTTTACAGATTTTATTGATCGATTCGATGCTCTTCAATCGATTCTGTCGCAGGATCGGGATATTTTGGCGGAGCAAAGAGAAGAGAAGGAGCTTGTTGCTCAGAAGAAAATAGAAGTAGAGAAGCAATTTGCTGAAGTGAAAAAGATTTATGAGAAGCTGGAGCAGTATGAAGCTCATCTAGTGAAGAAAGAGCAAGAGAAAGAAGTTATGATTGCCAGCTATAATACAAATATCAAACAACTGGATAATAAGCTTGTACAAATCGACTCCACGTTAGAGGAGCTCGAGGGCATCAGCAAAGAGCAAGAGGAGCTGCTTATGGCGCTTGCTGCGAAAGTATCGAAGTTGAATGCAGAGAAAAACAAAATATCGAATCCGTATACGGGCGGTAAGCTGGGTATGCCGATAAGGGATAACTATCGCGTAAGCTCAAGCTTTGGCACACGGGTTCATCCGATTACAGGCAAAACACACACTCATACAGGAACGGATTTTGCAGCACCGCAGGGAACAGATATTTTCGCAGCGGAAGACGGTGTTGTACTCGTTGCCCAAAAGTGGAGCACATACGGAAATTGTGTCATTATTGACCATGGTAATGGCTTGTGGACTCTTTATGGACATATTCGTAATGGTGGAATCAAAGTTGAAAAAGGCGAAACCGTCAAGAAAGGCCAGAAAATTGCTGAGGTTGGCAGTACAGGCAATTCGACGGGGCCACATTTACATTTTGAAGTGCGTAAAAACCAAACTCCTGTTAATCCAGGCGGATATTTAAAATAGGCAATCTTTCATAAAATACATCAAGAGGCAGCCCCTGTGGCTGCCTTGTTTAAAATCAAACATAAAATAAATGATAAAGTGATCATTTTTACCGAATAATGCAAATAATTGTAAGCGGCTTGTCATATACTAGTGTGGTCTTAAATCTAAGACCGTGTAAGATGAGAAGGTGGTGTAGACAGGTGCATTTCAAAGGACGGACAGTATTCGCGTTCGTTATGCTAACGATGATTGCATCCGTACTCGTTACGCTAACGATCGCGGACCAAATGATTAAACCGGACAAGCCAGCAGCGCCTGCTCTTTCAGCAGCGGCAGCTGATGACGGTGATCGCTTCAGGCTTAAAAAAGAAGAGCTGACGAAGCTTAATGCGGTGCTGGAATTAATTGAAACAAAATATTATCAGAAGGTCGATCGCATGGAGCTGCTTGATGGTGCTGTAAGCGGAATGATGTCGTCGCTGGATGATCCCTATTCCGTTTACATGGAGAAGGACGTAGCTAAGCACTTTTCGGAATCGATCGAAGGCTCGTTTACAGGTATCGGAGCAGAGGTTACGCTTGAAAATGGACGGGTTGTCGTCGTTTCTCCGATTAAAGGCTCGCCGGCAGAACGTTCCGGCCTATTAGCGAAGGATATTTTGCTTTCGGTTAACGGTGCGAAGCTCGATGGACTGAATTTGCAGGATGCGGTAGCGAAGATTCGTGGTCCAAAAGGAACCAAAGCGAAAATTCAAGTACAGCGTGTCGGTTTTTCTGATCCGATCCAGCTCGTGCTCATTCGCGACGATATCGATGTGGAAACGGTATATGGCAGCCTGCAGCCGGATGGTACAGGCGTCATTGAAATCAGACAATTCTCACTGCATACGGCAGAGCGGTTTAAGCAGGAGCTCGCGAAGCTGGAGGAGCAAGGGATGAAGGGGCTTGTTCTTGATGTGCGCAACAATCCTGGAGGCGTGCTTCCCGTTGTTGTAGAGATCGCTCAAACCTTCCTAGCTAAAGGTACGACAGTCGTACAGGTAGAGGATCGTGAAGGAAACCGGGAAAAAACGCTGTCGAAGGGACAAGAAAAAACGTACCCCATAGCGGTTCTTATGAATAAAGGGAGCGCAAGCGCATCGGAAATATTGGCAGGAGCTTTGCAGGAAAGCGCGGGAGCGAAGCTCGTTGGCGAAACCTCCTTTGGCAAAGGCACTGTTCAAGTAAGCTACAACAAAGCGCTTGGCGACGGAAGCCTGCTCAAGATGACCATAGCCAAATGGTTAACGCCTAAGGGCAATTGGATTCATGAAAATGGCATAAAACCCGATCTTACGGTACAGCCGCCGGATTTGTATACCGTTGCAAGACTTACCCTATCCGAGACGTTAAAGCAGGATATGCTGGGCGAACAAGTACGGAGCGTTCAAATTATGCTGCATGGTCTTGGATACCAACCTAAGCGTGAAGATGGTTACTTCGGAGCGGAGACGGCAGAAGCCGTTAAGAAATTCCAATCCGAGCATAGCTTGCCGGCCACGGGACAGGTCGATAAGCAAACGGGTGAAACGCTTGAGAAGGAAGTCATTAAATGGATTCAGGATAAAAAGAATGATAAGCAGCTGCTTGAAGCAATTAAGGCTGTAGGCAGGAAATAATACGCGCATGTCGAATGAATAAGAGGTTGACTCTGTTTAACAGGGTCGGCCTTTTATTTTTTTATGTTTATAAGGATATGGGGAACGAGCGAAGGAGTGTTAGCTTTGGAAACGGCGATCGAGTTATTGGAAATGCTCGGGCAAGCGGCTGTCCAATTAGTTGCACAGCCATTTTATTATATTGCGGTGTTATTCATCATTTTACAGTATACAAGGCAAATACGAGTGGAGAGGCAGATGTTTGCAGTAAAGCTACATCATTGGCCAAGCTTGGTTTTTAAGGCGATGTTAACGGGTCTTTTGATTGGTGTAGCGGTTTCCATTGCAGGAGCATTCGTTGGCGTATCGTTAACAGGAGAAGCTGTACTTTGGCTTTGGGCAGTTGCGGCTATCTTAATGCTGATTCGAATTAGATACTTATGTTTTGCGTACAGTGCAGGAGTCATTACTCTTCTTCAGTGGCTGCTCGGGTGGACAACGCTTACGGAGCGGACGGATTGGCTCGGGTCATTGGCTGTCTCCCTTGCAGGAATTGATGCTGCTGGTTTGCTTGTGCTCGTTGCGCTGCTTCATCTTGCAGAAGCCGTTCTTGTTCGCTGGCAAGGTGATCGATTATCGACGCCATTATTTCTTGAGGGTAAACGTGGAAAGCTCGTTGGTGGCTATATGCTGCAGGGCTTTTGGCCAGTCCCGCTGCTTATGCTGGTACCGACTGGGGCGAGCGGATCATCTATGACGGCATTGCCGTGGACACCATTATTTGGAGCAGATTGGTCGCAAGGCTGGTCGTTCGTAGCGTTGCCTATGATTATCGGATTTACGGAAATGACACGTTCTTTATTGCCGCGTGAAAAAGCGAAGCATGCCTCGAAAGGGCTGCTGCTGTACAGCATATGCTTAGCTGTCGCAGCAATTCTGGCTTGGTGGCAGCCTATGCTGCTGCCGCTTGCTGCACTGGTTTCACTGCTGCTGCATGAAGCTATTATATGGAGAAGCCGTGTGAGAGAAGCGGCTTTATCGCCATTATATGTGCATGACTCACGCGGGCTGCGAATATTAGGAATCGTGCCTGGCACTCCAGCGGCATTAATGGGGCTTTTGACAGGCGAGATTTTGCACAAGGTTAATGGTGTGCGTGTGCGGACAAAAGAAGACCTTTATGAAGCACTTGTTCAAAACTCCGCATTTTGCAAGCTGGAAGTATTAAATCTTGAAGGTGAATTAAAATTTGCGCAACGGGCGCGATTTGCTGGTGAGCACCATCAGCTCGGGGTCATTCTAGCTCCCGATGAACAGGCCAACTATTATGCATCGGCTGGGCCAGCGTCGTTGCTGCAGCTGCTGCGCAGCTATCATGCTTCTAATCGGCGTGATGCGCAGGCGGAGAGAATGGACAGCTAGTTATAGCTCGAAATAAAAAGGCTCGAAATAACAAAAAGGTGAATCAGGATATTCCTGATTCACCTTTTTTGCATCGTTTTAGTCACTTAGCGTCTTGTTCTTCTTTTGACCACAATTGTCGAAACACCAACAACGATCATAGCTAGACCTAGCAGCTGCATAAGCAGGTAGCTGTTCTCGCCTGTTTTAGGCAATACAGGAACGTCTGGTGTTGTGATTCCGCCGCGAGGCGGATCCTCTACATCGATTTCGAAGAAGATTTCTTCTTCATTGCCATCTTTATCTTTAACGATAATAGAGAATGTATCTTTTCCTTTAAATCCAGGGTCAGGAGTGTAAACCCATTTGCCATCTGGTGTAATGACAACTTTACCATGATCAGGCTTTACGCCTCCAACAGGCACGCTGCCATCAGGGACTTCCACTTCACCTTCAACTGGTTTGTCTACTTCCGTAACTTCCTTTTCTGTAGAAGTAGTCGGCGCAGGCGTCGCAACTGGTGTTGTCGTTGGCTTCGGCGTTGTCGTTGGTTTTGGTGTAGGTGTCGGAACTATCGTTGGCGTCGGTGTTGGCACAATTACTTTGTTATTTTTAACTGTGACCGAATTTCCCGCTGTAGAGTTGATAGTGACACTTACTTCGCCGCTGCCGATTATGCTGTAACCAGCAGGCGCTGAGATTTCCTTCAATACATAGCTGCCAAGTGGAAGTCCAGTGAAGGATACTTTGCCATTTGCAGCCGTCGTTTGTTTGCCATAGCTCACATTAGAGGTGCTGTACAATTCAAATGTAGCGCCAGCAAGAACGATTGTTGTATTCGCACTGTCTACTTTGGTTACTTCCAGTCTGCCAAGAGGATCTCTTGTATTTTTGATCTCTTTAGATACAGATGGCGCATTAATCGTTACGTTTACTTCACCGTTGCCAATCATGCTGTAGCCGGATGGAGCTGAGATTTCCTTCAGCACATAGCTGCCGTAAGGAAGATCTGTGAACGATATTTTACCGCTAGAAGATGTTGTTTGTTTGCCTAAGCTTACATTTGCGCTGTTGAATAGCTCAAACGTAGCCCCAGCGAGAACGACCGTAGTATTATCGTAATCTACTTTAGTGACTTCCAAGGTGCCGAGCAGCTTAGCATTCTTCACTTCTTTGCTTACAGTAGAGGCATTAATCACAACGCTTAACTCACCGCTGCCAATGATGCCGTAGTTGACAGGTGCTGAGATTTCTTTCAGCACGTAGCTGCCATAAGGAAGACCAGTGAAAGTTAGTTTGCCGGTTGAATCCGTTGTCTTTTTGCCTAGGCTGACATTGGCGCTGTTGAATAGCTCAAATGTAGCTCCAGCAAGAACAATGGCAGTATTATCGTTGTCTACTTTCGTTAATTCCAAGGTTCCGAGCAGCTGAATATTTTTAACCTCTTTTGATACAGTAGACGCATTAATCGTAACATTTACTTCACCGTTGCCGATGATGCTGTAGCCATAAGGTGCCGAGATTTCCTTCAGCACGTAGCTGCCGTAAGGAAGAGCCGTGAATACTGCTTTTCCGTTTGCAGCCGTCGTTTGTTTGCCCATGCTTACATTCGCGCTATTGAAAAGCTCGAACGTAGCTCCGGCAAGAACGATTGACGTATGATCATTGTCTACCTTGGTTACTTCAAGGCTGCCTTCTAGCTTTTCATTTTTCACTTTTTCAGATACTACAGCTGCATTAATGGTCACATTCACTTCGCCGCTGCCCATTATTTTGTAGTCTGCAGGTGCTGAAACTTCTTTTAGTACATAAGTGCCGTAAGAAAGGCCAGTAAAAGATACTTTGCCGCTAGTGTCTGTCGTCTTTTGACCCAAGCTTACATTGGCGCTGTTGAACAGCTCGAATGTTGCTCCTGAAAGAACGATTGCAGGATTAACGCTGTCTACTTTAGTGACTTCCAAAGTACCAAATAGCTTTGTATTACCCACTTGTTTCGTAACAACAGAAGCATTAATCGTAACATTCACTTCACCGTTTCCGATGATGCTATAGCCGGTAGGTGCTGAAACCTCTTTCAGTACATAGCTGCCATAAGGAAGGCCAGTGAAAGTTGCTTTGCCGTTTGCGGCTGTTGTTTGTGTGCCTTGGCTTACATTAGCGCTATTGAAAAGCTCGAACGTCGCTCCGGCCAGAACAGTTGCTGCATTAGCGGAGTCAACTTTCGTTACTTCCAAGCTGCCTAAAAGCTTCGCGTTTTTGATTTCCTTCACAACAGGAACGGTCGTTGAATTGATCGTTACTTCGTAGATGCCTGTACCATCAATTGCGTAGCCAGCTGGTGCACTTTTCTCTTTCAAAGTGTATTTACCGTAACGCAAGCCGTTATATTCAAGCTCGCCATTAGCGTTTTTAGATGGTGCGATTACACCGCCGGTCGAATTGCGAGTTAGTTCAAAAACAGCGCCGGACAGCTTGAGCGTTGGATCATCTTTGTCAACTTTAACTACCTTTAAATCGCCTTTATAGCTACTGCCAGTGCCTTCTCCGCCGGATAATGCTATTTTCACCTCTGTCGCATTGTCAACGGGCTTGGAAATACCTCCAGCACCAGTGAAAGTAACCGTATTTGAAATGGTTTCTTTGTCTTTAGCATCAATAATGGATTGGTATTCAAGAATATAAGGTTTGGATATTTCATTGTTGAAGCTGAGCTCAAATGTCTCATCACTTGAAATAGCTGGATCCGTATTTTCCTTGAAAGTTAGTTTATAGCCATGAACCGGATCTGTAGGGCTAATAGCCGAACCAGTTTTGGTTACATTGCCGTTGCTGTTTACGCTTGTAAGATAGAGCTTAAATGATTCTTTGACAAGCGTTTGTTTTTTGCTAGGCACATCATAAATTTTTGCTTCGTCAACAGTGGACTGACCACGGTTAATATAAATCGTCCAATTGACGGAATCATCATTTTGCTGACCTTCTTTGAATACATATTCACCGGCTTTTGGTATCGTCACGGAAGCAGTAAGATCCTTCGTTGTATAACCAGTGCCGCTTAAATAAGCATGATTGTTAATTGTTTTTTCCGTTGCGCCAAGCACTTTTCCATCCACATCCGTTTTGAATGTGATGAGGTAAGGCTCAGTAATTGGATTAGTAAATGCAATCTGCCATTGGTTATTGTTGGCAGTCGTTGGAAGTACAACGCTGTAATTTCCTGTTGGAGCAACGAGTGCACCAGGGGTCGTAGAACCATTGCTGTTCACAGTCAGCTTGCGTACTTCAATCGATCCAGCCACGAGCTGTTGTACCGATTCCAGCGTATCTGTTACGACGGCATTGGCAATTGTTTTGCTATTGTAGTTAATGCCGATGTTCCATGTAATTTTTTTGTCTGTGGCATTATAGCTGCCATTCTTATAGCCGTTGTCCTGTGTGTTCTTATTAGGCGTAAAAGTTGACGTTTCGGATTGATTTTTCTCTGATCCTACAGCAGTCTCTTTCCAGATCAGTTTGCCCGTATTTTTGAAAGAGAAATTTGTATTAGAAAAATAGGATCCGTCCGTATAGTCGTATTCCGTTGTATATGAGATAGTGTAAGTAGAATTGCCATCTGGAAAATCGATTTTGAAGCCTTTTGTTGTATTAGTTGCACCGGCTGGATCATACGTGATGGTATAAAGCGGACTATTCACGACAATACCATTTTGCTTGACGACCAAGGTGCCAGGTACAAGCTTTAAGCCGCCGCTGATGAAAGTATCTTCAAATTTCAGACCAAACAAATTATATTTGTCTCTATTGATTTCAACATTCCAGTCTATCGTTCTATCTTTGTAGTTAGCATTACTATTTGTTTTATGCAAAAAATGCTGCTTAACATCTACGGTGACCGTATTGGATTCTTTACTATCCGAATAAACCGTATTTTTAATTGCTTTATCGTCATACAAATTGCCAACTGGCTTGGTTTGGTAGGTTATTTTATAAGCGCCAGTGATTGGGTTATTAAAGGACAGCTTAAAACCGTTCTTGGTGTTTTGATTTTTTGGATGACTGCTTACATCATAGTCCAGAGTATAGTCGGTCGACGGTATTTCAGTTCCTGGCGTGCCAGCAACCGGATCGGCCACAGGGAATACTTTAATGGAACCTGGTACAAGCTCATGGTCTTTATCGAACAAATCAGTCAAAACAGCGCTTGCTATCGTATCTTCGCCAAAATTGTATTTAATGGTCCAATCGATGACTTGAGCAGCTTCATTATATGTACCTGATTTCTCAAGCAGCTTGCCGCGGCTGTTCGTTATCGTGTCTGAAGCAGAAACATCGGTGATATTGCTGCCCTTTAATGTGGCTGTATTTTTGAAATTTGCTTTTGTGATGTCGGTAACAGCTGTATCAAATACAATGCGATAAACCGAATTTATATTTCCTAAGTCTAGCTGCAATTTATTATCAGGTGAAACGGGTGCAGTCACTTGATAGTCAGCAGGCTCATTTTGTAGTATTGGATTAGACAGGACACCATCGGTGTCTGAAGTCATTTTGTAAACCTTGAGCGAGCCCGGCGTGAAAGTCAGACCAGCAGGAATCGTATCTGTGACAACGGCTCCATTAACTTTTTTGAGATCCTTGTTCACATCAACTGTCCAAGTAATGTTCTCAGCATTAAAACTCTTATCCGGTGTTCCCTTTTTGCTAATTGGAGATGTTACACCTTTAGGTGCAATCGGAATGGTGATGGTATCGCCGATATTAAATTTAATAGGTACTTCCGTTTGGTTGCCGACGCTTACTTTTGTGAAAAAACTCCAGAAACTGAGCGTTCCAGAAGCAGGTGCCCCCCCTTTGATATACTCATTAAACGTGACGGTAACCGTTCGCCCTTCTAACTTATAGGTTCCGACGCTAGGTTCACCATTTGGAGCACTCAGGGCTTTCTCTGTAATATTCCCGCTATACATGACTAGTTCCGCAGGCAGATCAAATATGAACTGATCACCTTCTATGTACTTATGGTTTTCGGGAAGCTCCCACTCGTAGTTTAATGAGAGAATATCTTTGTCGAGGTTGACACGGATTTCTGGATTGACATAATAAACAGAATTATAAACTGAAGCGATAACTGAATTAGGTGTAGCCGTGTTAGTCAAAGTCATTTTAGTAATAATATTATCATTAATAGCAGCTGCCTCTACCGGCTTTAAAATACCGGCAAAGTTTACGTATTGAAAAATTAGCAAAAAAGCGATCATGAGTGCAGTTGTCTTTTTTCTCATTTCTTGGTATCCTCCATCTTAAAATGCTCGAGTATTCATTTATTTCTAGTTATTTGGAGCTAGCAGCAAAACATCATCCCTTTCTTTATTAAAATGAGCTTCATGTAGTGATCGGCCTGCTGTTAGTTGGGAGAGTTATGTATATAAGGGTGCTTTGCGAGAAAAGCGCCGACCTGACAGAGAGGTAGGAGTAYGTGATGGCATTTTTGGTTAAAAATGCATGGTAACCGCACACGATTTCGGCATATTACGATCTATTCCAACATAATTCTTATTCTATAGAACAGTACTATACAATTTCTGAACAAGTTAGGTCTTTTTACTCATATATAGTTACAAAAGCATGAATGATTTTGGGAAAAAAGCCGATATGAAAATAGATAAATGAAAATTTCTAATTGTAAACAAATTAGGATGATTGTGAATGTGATAGGAGTGTAGAAAAATGAGGGTTCTTGTAATCGATGATGAAAGACTGGCTCTCGTTCAACTGGAGCGGGTGCTCCGCCAATCGATGGAAATAACGAGCATTGATGTGTTTCAAAATCCAAAACAAGCAGTGGAGCAGGCGAGTGAGCTGCAGCCTGATGTTGTTTTTCTAGATATCCATATGCCTGAATTATCTGGCATTCAAGCAGCTGAGCTTATTCAAGAAATATGTCCGCAAGCCGATATTGTTTTTGTCACGGCGCATGATGAATACGCGATAAAGGCATTTGAGCTGAATGCAGTTGATTATCTGTTAAAACCGCTTCAGAAATCGCGCGTTGAGATAACAATCGAACGTTTATTGAAGCGCAGGAGCACAAAACCGTTGTCGAAAGAAATCGAGAAGCAGGAGCAGACCGTTTTTTGTTTTAAAACGCTGCGTTTTCAATCCTCCTATGGACAGCCTCCGGAGCTGCCGAAATGGCGAACGGCTAAAGCCCAGGAGCTTTTTTGTTATCTGCTGCATCACCGCGGGCAAATTGTACACAAGTCGATACTGCTCGATTTATTTTTTCCAGAGATGGATATGAAGCGTGCGATGACACAGCTGTACACGGCTATCTATCAAATTAGGCAATGCCTTCAGAAAATGAACATGAACATAGCGATTCATAATTCCAGTATTCAAGAAGGTTATATTCTCGATATGGGACAAGTCGTTCTTGATATGGAGCGGTGGGAGCAAGGAATGGTTAAGCTTAGCGGTTCGATTTCTGAGGATCAGGATCAGGCTTTGCGGCTGCTAGGTGAATATGAGGGCGACTATTTACAGGATTACGGATATCTATGGGCGGAGTATGAGCGAGAGCGTTTACGTCAGTTATGGCTGAGTTTGGCGAGGATGTTAGCTGCTTATTATTTAGAGCGCGGCGATCGAACAAGCGATGCATTGCAATTGTATGAAAGAATACAAACGATGGACCCTTACGAGGAGGAGGAGGGGCTGATCGTGATGAGGCTTTATGATGAGCTGGGCTGTTACGATAAGGTGACTTTCCACTATGAGCGTCTTCTTCAAACGATAGAAAATGATCTGGGACTTACCGTTCCTTTGCAGGTGACGGAGTGGTACAAGCAATGGCAGGAGAAGAAAAACGGCAAGGAAATGCTTTTATGAAAGAGGAACAACGGCATAAATGAGAATACATCAGCGCAGGCGAGCAACTGACTATGCTGTACGTATTCTTTTTTTGTTTTCCGACGTTGCGCGACTTTAAGGATAACGTTATAATAGATGGGAACAAACATTCTTATTTTGAAATATCAGATGAAATGAAATGACTATATTTGACTATAATGATAAGAGCATATATTTCGGAATGATGGGGGTGGATGATAGGCGTGAGTGAGCTCGCAAAAGAAACAAGGCTGTTTGAGTTAAAATCGGATTATACGCCGCAAGGCGATCAACCAAAGGCAATCGAACAGCTTATAGAAGGTATTCATGCAGGTAAGAGACATCAGACGCTTCTGGGAGCAACGGGTACAGGCAAGACGTACACAATCGCGAACATGATCGAGGAGCTAAACCGACCAACGCTTGTAATTGCCCATAATAAGACGCTGGCCGCACAGCTGTGCAGTGAGTTCAAAACTTTTTTCCCTGACAATGCAGTAGAGTATTTTGTGAGCTACTATGATTATTATCAGCCGGAAGCATACATCCCTTCAACCGATACGTTTATTGAGAAGGACTCCAGCATAAACGATGAGATCGATAAGCTTCGACATTCAGCGACGAGCTCTTTGTTTGAACGCCGTGATGTGATCATCGTAGCGAGCGTTTCCTGTATTTACGGTCTCGGATCTCCGACGGAATACGGCGGCCTCGTGCTTTCGCTCCGTGTAGGGATGGAGAAGTCGCGGGATGCAATTCTGCATAAGCTGGTCGATATTCAATATCAGCGCAACGATATCAGCTTTACGCGCGGAACGTTCCGTGTTCGCGGCGACATTGTTGAGATCTTCCCAGTCGCCAATAATGAGCGGGCTATTCGTGTAGAGCTCTTTGGTGATGAGATTGAGCGCATTTCAGAAATTGATGTGCTCACCGGCGAAATCATTGGCGAACGCGATCATATTGCCATTTTCCCTGCTTCTCACTTCGTTACTCAAGAAGAGACGATGAAGGTAGCGCTCGTCAATATTGAGAGGGAGCTGGAGGAACGACTCGTCGAGCTCCGCGAAGCAGGCAAGCTGCTCGAAGCACAGCGACTGGAGCAGCGGACGCGCTATGACTTGGAAATGATGGCGGAGATGGGCTTTTGCTCAGGCATTGAGAACTATTCGGGGCCGCTCACTTTTAGAGAGCGAGGAGCAACGCCTTATACGCTGCTTGATTATTTCCCTGATGATATGGTTATTGTTATTGATGAGTCCCATGTATCGCTGCCACAGATTCGAGCGATGTATAATGGTGACCGGGCGCGTAAAGAGATGCTCGTTAATCACGGCTTCCGCCTTCCGTCAGCAATGGATAACAGGCCGCTGCGCTTCGAGGAGTTCGAGGCGAAGGCCAAGCAGCTCGTTTATGTATCCGCAACGCCAGGTCCATACGAGATAGAGCACACCGACAAAATGATCGAACAAATTATTCGTCCTACTGGTCTGATTGATCCGATCATTGATGTCCGCCCAACGAAGGGACAAATCGATGACTTGTTGAACGAGATTCGGGATCGCATTGCGAAGGATGAACGGGTTCTTGTTACAACGCTGACGAAGAAGATGTCAGAGGATTTAACTGATTATATGAAGGAGATAGGCATTAAGGTAAGGTATCTCCATTCCGATATTAAGACGTTGGAGCGATTGGCCATACTGCGTGACCTAAGGCTCGGCGTTTTCCACGTGCTCATTGGAATCAACCTGCTTCGAGAGGGCCTCGATTTGCCTGAGGTATCGCTCGTTACGATTCTCGATGCGGACAAAGAAGGGTTTCTTCGCTCGGATCGCGCGCTCATTCAAACGATTGGACGTGCGGCGAGAAACAGTGAAGGGCGCGTTATCATGTACGGCGATAAGATTACCGATTCTATGGATCGCGCGATCAAAGAAACAGAGCGCCGTCGTACCATTCAGCTGGCATACAACGAGAAACACGGCGTTACGCCGCAAACGATCAAGAAAAAGGTTCACGATGTAATAGAAGCGACGAAGGTAGCCGAGCAGAAAGCCGACTACTTAACCGGTGCCGGCGTGGACAAAATGACCAAGAAAGACCGTCTGGCGCTTGTTCAAAGGCTGGAAGCGGAAATGAAAGACGCAGCAAAAAACTTGCAGTTCGAACGTGCAGCAGAACTGCGGGATGCGCTGCTTGAACTGCGTGCCGAGATGGGCTAAGAAGTAGGAGGAGAAACGATTGGCTAGCGATAAAATAGTTGTGAAGGGCGCTCGCGCCCATAATTTAAAAAACATTGACGTCACGATACCGCGCGACAAATTTGTGGTACTGACGGGGTTAAGCGGCTCCGGTAAATCTTCCCTTGCATTCGATACCATCTATGCAGAGGGACAGCGTCGTTACGTTGAATCATTATCCGCTTATGCACGCCAATTTCTTGGGCAAATGGAAAAGCCGGATGTTGATTCTATTGATGGGCTATCACCAGCTATATCTATTGATCAGAAGACGACAAGCCGCAATCCGCGTTCTACGGTCGGAACGGTTACTGAAATTTATGATTATTTGCGGCTCTTATTTGCCCGTATCGGCAAGCCGCATTGTCCAGAGCATGGGATCGAAATAACGTCGCAGACCGTTGAGCAAATGGTCGATCGGATTATGGAATACCCAGAGAAGACGAAGCTGCAAATTTTGGCTCCGCTTATTTCAGGCCGCAAAGGGGAGCATACCAAGCTGCTCGCAGACATTCAGAAGCAAGGTTTTGTACGTGTACGCGTGAATGGCGAATTGCGAGAGCTCAGCGAGAAGATTGAGCTAGAAAAAAATAAAAAGCACAGCATCGAAGTGGTTGTCGATCGTATCGTCGTGAAATCAGATATTCAAACGAGGCTTGCCGATTCAATCGAAACTGCGCTGAAAATATCTGAGGGCCGGGTGCTCGTTGATATCATCGATCAGGAGGAGCTTCTATTCAGCTCAAATCTGGCTTGTCCAGAATGCGGTTTTAGTATCGAAGAGCTGGAGCCGCGCATGTTCTCGTTCAATAGTCCTTACGGGGCATGCCCGGATTGTGATGGTTTAGGCATGAAAATGATCGTTGATCCAGATTTGCTCGTACCTGATATGAGCAAGTCGATTGCGGATGCTGCTTTCCTTGCTTGGGCGGGCAGTACGTCAAATTATTATCCGCAGTTTCTAAGTGCGGTTTGCGTGCATTATGGCATACCGCAGGATGTTCCGGTATCCGAGCTTGAGCCGGAGCAGATGAAGAAGATATTATATGGAACAGGCGGAGAGCGTGTTCGTTTCCTATATGAGAACGATTTTGGTCATCGCAAAGAGGCCTATGTTCCATTCGAAGGCATCGTTCATAACCTTGAGCGGCGTTATAGAGACACCGCATCGGATATGATGCGCGAGCATATTGAGAACTATATGAGTGCTAAGCCATGTGCAGGCTGTAAGGGACAACGTCTTCGCAAGGAAACATTAGCGGTTACGATCAACGCGCAGCACATTTCCCAAGTCACCTCCTTATCTATTGGAGATGCACAGCGGTATTTTGATTCGTTAAAACTGTCTCAGAAGGAAATAGCAATCGCAAACTTGATCTTGAAAGAGATCAACAGCCGACTAGGTTTCCTTGTAAATGTAGGATTAGAGTATTTGTCATTAAGCCGCGCAGCGGGTACACTGTCGGGCGGAGAAGCACAGCGTATTCGATTGGCAACGCAAATTGGATCAAGCCTTATGGGCGTCCTTTATATATTGGACGAGCCAAGCATTGGGCTGCACCAAAGAGATAATGATCGCTTGATTGAGACGCTTGAGCATATGCGCAACCTTGGAAATACGCTCATCGTCGTTGAGCATGACGAGGATACGATGCTGGCAGCCGATTATATTATCRACATCGGGCCTGGAGCGGGTATACACGGAGGCATGGTCATTGCAGAAGGAACGCCTGAGGAAGTGATGGCGAATGAAAACTCATTGACGGGCCAATATTTGAGTGGACGCAAGTTTATTGAAGTGCCTTCCGAGCGCCGCAAGACGAGCGACAAATGGTTAGAGGTTCGTGGCGCGAAGGAGAACAATTTAAGAAATGTAAATGTGAAGATTCCACTTGGTGTATTCTCAGCGGTAACCGGTGTTTCGGGTTCTGGGAAGTCGACCTTCGTTAATGAAATTTTGTACAAAACGTTAGCGCGTGATTTGAACAAAGCGAAGACGCGTCCTGGACAGTACAAGGAAATGCGAGGCATCGAGCATTTGGAGAAGGTCATCGATATTGACCAATCGCCAATCGGCCGAACGCCAAGATCTAATCCAGCTACGTATACCGGAGTATTTGATGATATCCGTGATTTGTATGCGAGTACGACGGAATCGAAAGTACGCGGCTACAAGAAGGGAAGATTCAGCTTCAATGTGAAGGGCGGACGCTGCGAAGCCTGTCGCGGAGATGGAATCATTAAGATTGAGATGCACTTCCTTCCTGATGTCTATGTGCCTTGTGAGATTTGCAAAGGTAAACGATATAATCGGGAGACGCTGGAAGTGAAATACAAAGGTAAAAATATTGCGGAAGTGCTGGAAATGACCATTGAGGATGGCTGCTCATTCTTTGAGAACATTCCTCGTATTCATCGGAAAGTCCAGACGCTGCTTGATGTAGGTCTTGGTTATATGAAGCTGGGTCAACCAGCTACCACATTATCAGGTGGTGAAGCGCAGCGCGTTAAGCTGGCTGCTGAGCTTTATCGTCGTTCCACGGGCAAGACGCTTTACATTTTGGATGAACCAACAACGGGCTTGCACGTGCATGACATCGACAGATTGTTGACCGTGCTTCACCGCTTGGTTGATTCAGGTGAATCCGTGCTCGTAATTGAGCATAACTTGGACGTCATTAAGACGGCGGATTATTTGATAGATCTAGGTCCAGAAGGCGGCAATGGCGGCGGTATGATTGTGGCAACAGGCACGCCGGAACAGGTTATTAAAGTTGAGCAATCGTATACGGGTAAATATTTAAAACCAATTCTTGAGCGTGATCGCGAACGTACAACAGCGCGTCATAAAGAGAATCTAAAGGTTGCTGCGGCAGCCGAATAATGAAGTGAAAAGAGGGAGCAAGCTGAGTATTCACTCAGTTTGCTCCCTCTTTTTTTTGCATATTTTCAACCTAAATAAAATGAAACAACGATTAAGAATAAACAAAAGTAATTCTGCTCAAAAAACGTGTGAACAGATAAAAAGTAAAATATGTTCCAAAATACAAAGATCTAATTCTTATGAGCCTCCCGTTTTTTTTCTAAAATGAAGCATATAAACAAAGTTTGAAGGAGGAGCTTCATGAGACAGAAAAAAACGTTAGTCCAGCTCAGTATGGGAGCAAGGGAGCAAATTGCAGGCTATTTATTCGTTGCTCCTTTAATGATCGGACTCGTTGTACTTACATTGATTCCTGTATTAGGGTCACTGCTGCTTAGCTTTACGAGTTGGAATTTTGTTGCGGGAATTGATGCAATAAAATTTGTAGGTTTTGATAATTTTGAACGGCTGTTTAATGACTCTGTTTTTATGAAAAGTTTAGTAAACAATCTCATCTTCATTATTACGGTGCCCATTACGATCGTACTGGCATTGGTGCTGTCGATCATTATTGATAAGCATGTGTACTTGAAGGATATGTTTAAAGTCGTTTACTTTTTACCGTACATTTCAAGTGTTGTGGCTGTAGCTATGGTATGGCAGGTGCTCTTCCATCCTTCGTATGGACCGGTAAACAATTTCTTAATATCGATCGGATTCGAGAATCCACCGAAGTGGCTGGCCGATATCGACTATGCGATGCCATCGTTGATGATGATTCAAATTTGGATTCTGCTCGGTTATAACATTATTATTTTCATAGCTGGCTTGCAGGGCATACCGAAAGATCTTTATGAAGCAGCTGACATTGACGGCGCGAATACATGGACTAAATTCCGTAAAATTACGGTGCCTTGCATATCGCCAACTACGTTCTTCCTGCTCGTAACTGGTATTATTGGCACTTTCAAAATTTTCGATTTGATTCAAGTGTTAACACAGGGCGGTCCCGCTAACTCAACGACCGTTATCGTATATGAATTATATGACACGGCATTTAATCAATTGAAAACAGGCTACGCATCGAGTATGGCTCTCGTACTTTTTGTCATTTGCCTAGCTATTACGGGCTTGCAAATGCTCGCACAAAAAAAATGGGTGAACTATTAATTCAGGAAGGAGGAATTGGCAATGAAAAATGTGAATGTGTCCAAAATTGTATGGACAATTATTATGGCAGCCTTCGGCATGATGTCGCTGCTCCCATTCTTGTGGATGCTGACCACCTCATTCAAACCGGAAGCTGATGTATTCAACTTTCCAATTGAATGGATTCCAACGAAGTGGCATCTGATCGAAAATTACAAACAAGTGTGGACAGGAGGGTTTCTCCGGTATTACACGAACTCCATATACATTACTTTAACGACAACCGTGATCAATGTATTCGTATGTGCACTGGCAGCGTTCGGCTTCTCAAAACTGCGTTTCCGAGGCAGAGATACGATGTTCCTTCTTGTTCTTGCCTTATATATGGTGCCTCCACAAGCTTCGTTGGTACCGCAATTTTTATTGTTTAACTGGTTGAACCTCATCGATACGCATATTGGTCTTATTCTTATTAACAGCTTTAGTATTATTGGAGCGTTTATGCTCAGACAATTTTTTATGGGCGTAAATAATGAATATATGGAATCAGCGCGCATGGATGGTGCAGGCCATTTCCGTTCCTTTTTTCAAATTGCGCTGCCGCTCATTCGTCCGGGTCTAGCGACCTACGCGATTCTGCGATTTATATGGACATGGAATGATTACCAGTATCCGCTTATCTTTTTGAAGTCTAAGGATTTATTTACGATTCAGCTGGGCATTAGGCTTTTTGGAGACCAATATGGTGATATTTATTCCCTTATGATGGCTGGCGCTGTATCAGCGATCGTTCCTTTGCTTATTATTTTTGCGATTGGTCAAAAACAGGTTATCGAAGGCATTTCTCTTGGCGGTGTAAAAGGGTAACAAAGTCAAAATAGTTTCTCTTCAGTAAAATATGGGAACTTCGAATCAGAAATGAACGTGGTAGGATTTGTTTGTAGACGTTTTCATAACTAGTCGTGTTATAAATATTAGGAGGGTTACGATGAAAAAGAGATTATCGATGATGTTATTGGGGTTAGCAGTATTCGCATCGGCTTGTTCCGGAGGCAATAATGGTGGAAATTCAAATGCTGGCGGCGCGACAAACGCGACTAATGCTCCAAAAGAGCCAGCAGCAGAGCAAGTAACACTGAAGCTAAGCACGTGGCAAACGGACGGCAAGGCGAAGTGGACGGAAGTTATTTCGGCTTTTGAAGAAAAACATCCGAATATTAAGGTAGAACTTGACCTCTTAAATGAAAAAGGTGATTCCATTGCTTCCATGCAAAAGCTGGATCTAATGGCTGCATCCAATGATCAGCTTGATATTATCGAATTGCCTTACACGAACTATTCACAGCGCGCCGATATTGGATTGCTGGAGCCTTTGGATAGCTATATCGAAAAGGATGGCTATAAATACGAAGACGAGTACCTGGTAGACACGAAGGTAAACGATAAAATTTACGCTCTGCCATCCTCCATGCAGCGTTGGTTCGTGCTTTTAAATAAAGAAATGCTCGACGAGGCTGGATTGCCCGTTCCAACGGACTGGACTTGGAAAGAGTTTATGGAATATGCGCAAAAACTAACGAAGGGCGAAGGAACAACGAAACGTTATGGAGCTTATTTGCATAACTGGCCGGATTACTTCCAATTGCAAATGATGAGCAAGCCTTCGGAAAATACATTCCTGAAAGCGGATGGCACTTCCAATGCGACGGATCCTGTGCTTAAAGCAAACTTGGAAATGATGAAAAAAATGATGTACGAAGACAAGAGCGCTAATATGTACGAGGATATTATTTCGCAAAAGCTTGCTTACCGCAACCAATATTTCAACGGTCTAGCTGCAATGCTGCCGATGGGTGACTGGATGGTAGCTGAATCCGGAGGTACGGATGCCATTCCAGCTAATTTCGTAACTGCATTCGCACCGCTTCCGAAATTGGATGGCGAAAGCAAACACTATTCTCCAGTACAACCGACTTATATGGGAGTAGCAGCGAAATCGAAAAACAAAGAAGCAGCTTATACCTTTGTAAGATGGTATACCTCTGAAGGTCTTGCTGTCAGCGGCCGTGTATTCTCCGGCTGGGCGAAGTCTGATTCCAGCAAGCTTATCGATACCATTGTGGCGGCTGCAAAAGATCCTTCAAAAATCGATGTAGAGTCATTGAAATATACGATGAGCACTACGGTTCCAGGAAATGCGCCAGTACCTGCCAAATATGCAGATGAAGCGAAAAATACAGTTATTCCAGAAGCGGAATTGTATATCTTAGGCAAACAAGACGTGGATACAACAATTGCGAACATTGATAAAAATATCGCAGAGGTTGTTAAGAATAACGGAAATTAATGACGAGTTTTATTGAAATTGATCTTTCGTATTAAAGGGCTTACAATGTTTTGGGACAGAAAGAGCATCAATTTCTGTCCCTATTCTATTCAGATATGAGGCCTGCACTTGTGTTAATTCGACAAGATTCATTACGGATGAAATTAGTTTGGTCAGCATTGATTTGTTTTGTCATACCGCTAGCTGTTATTTACCTCGTAACCAACTATTTAACGAAAGATATTATTTTGGACAAAGTGGTCATGAATGCGGAAGACTCGCTCAAGGTTGCTAAATCAGAAATTAACAGCGTGTTTGAGCAGACATTGAATTTATCGAATTTTGTGTTAATGAACGCTGAAATACGTCAAATGCTGATGGTCAACAAAGCTGAATTAACGCTGCAGGAGCAAAAGCAGGAATATGCGGTTAATTTCAGTAAGCTGTCACGAATTTTGGATGATCTTTTTATTCAAAAAAATGATTTTCAAGTTACGATTTTAGGGGTGAAGGAACCCTTTTATACAAACTATTCACACAGTGATTTGAACCCGAGATTGTGGTATGAGAGAAAATGGTTTCATCAATTAAATGAGCTGCCGATATTTTCTACCTATTGGCTTGGCGAACAAATTCAAACGGAAAAGATGACGACAAATTACGTAACGATGGGAAGACCGATCAAGAAGACGGCAAGTATTCCAATTGGCTATATGATCGTTAATATAAATGAGCGCTTAATACGCCCCTATCTTACAACAAACGAAAATCAGGAAATGTTTTTGTTAGACTCAAACGGCGTCGTGATCTCGCAAGCGAACCCATCAAAAATAGGAGAAAAGCTGCTTTGGTGGAAGCCGGAGGGGATGGGTCGTACGATCGAAATCGAAAGAAAAAAATATGTGTATGTCGAGCAAAAATTAGAGAGCAACGATTGGCGAGTTGTTAGCCTTATTCCAATGTCTGCGGCCATTGATAAAAACAAACAGGTGTTGTTCGTTAGCTTCATCGTTCAAGCGTTGTTCTTCTCGTTATTTTTTGTGCTGTTGACGATCCGAATATCTGCATTAACGAAGCCTATTCGTGATTTAAGTGTGTTTGTTACGAAAATTGGACGTGGTCAGCTCGACGAGCGCAATAATATACGCGGGCATAATGAAGTCGGACATTTAGCGAAAACGATAGATTTTATGCTGGATCGCATTCAAGAGATGTTCGAGCAAATTACATTAGAGCAGGCGAAAAAACGAAAAGCGGAGCTTGAAATGCTTCAGGCTCAAATTAATCCGCATTTTATGTTTAACCTGCTCAATTCGATAAGGCTCAATATATTGATTCAAGGGGATCAGGAGAATGCGGAATTAATCAAATCGCTTTCCTCTTTATTGCGAATGACGATTAATCGGGATAATGAGTTTATTCCTCTGGAGGAAGAGGGAGACACCGTGCTCCATTATGTGAAGCTTATGAATTTCCGACATGCCAATCAAGTAAGAGTCGCTTATAACTTTGAGGCTGGCTGCGAGCAAGCATTGGTTCCGCGATTCATGATTCAACCGTTAATAGAGAATGCGATCATTCATGGATTCGAACAATTTGACGGTGAAATATTTATCGATGCGAACAAAGAGCATGACAATGGACGTGAGCTGCTTCGAATTGTGGTGCGAGATAACGGAATTGGAATGACTAAAGATAAGCTGAAAGAGCTTCAAGCGAAAAGTGAGGATATACGCGACCCGCAGGAAAGCGAAAATAAAAGCTTTTCGGGCATCGGCGTAAAAAATGTGTTTCAAAGGCTGCGGCTCGTTTATGGAGAGTATGTCAAAACCACAATTGAAAGCGAGTCAGGTGTCGGAACGAAGATAACATTAATATTCCCATTCGAGTGTAAGAGAGCAGGTGCGCAGCATGTTGACGGCAATTCTAGTGGATGATGATTATCCGGTAGTACGTTATCTCTCTCAAACTGTTTTGTGGCATGAACTTGATATCCATTTGATCGGCTGTTACTCAAACGGTCTTGAGGCCTGGGAGGCAGCATGCCAGAGTCCGCCCGATATTATACTAACCGATATTGGCATGCCAAAAATGAGCGGGCTTGAGATGCTTGAGAAGTTTTGTGAAATTAATCCAAAAGGCAGAGCCGTTGTCCTGTCCTGCCACAATGAATTTAAATATGCACAGCAAGCGCTGAAATTGAATGTGAAAGATTATATTTTGAAAGAAAGCTTGGATGTCGAGCAACTACAAGCCATATTGAAAAATATCGTAACCGATTTGCAATTAGAGAACAAAAAAGCGACGGATATGGTGTTGTACAAGCAAAAGAATCAATCCGCGTTTAAAGAAAAGTTTTTGAAAGACACCTTATTTCAATCCTATTGGACAAAGGAAGCATGGTTGGAGCAAGCGCGGACGAACGGTATTTCACTCGATGCCAAAAGCTATATTCCACTAGTCGTTATTATTGATCGCATGTCGACCGTTGCAAGCAACAGGAAGTTGAACGATTATACGATAGCGTTCTCCGTCGAAAACGTCTTGCACGACTTATTGGATGCTTCACGTTGGGTGACCTTTCGTTATAGCAATAAGCAGTTAGTTATTTTGTACGGCAGCAATGATCCAGCCAAAGAGCAGCAAGAGATTTATTATGCGATGCAGGAAGCTATTGCTGTGATCTACAAATATTTGAAAATATCCGTCTCCTGTATACAAGGAAGAGAAACGAGAGGGCCAAAAGAAATGCAAGGGGTCCTGCTTCCGATGCTGAAAGAGCCGGAGCATTGCTTTTATCTCAAAGAATCGGCAGTACACAATTTCGGAGTGGTGTCATTCTCCAAAGATGATATGTATACAGAGTATTCTCAATTGTTTGCGAGCATCAATCAAAGCATCGCTTTAAATGAACCAGACGAGCTGCGGAATACGATCTTGGCGTGGACGCATGAGGTTCGAGCAAGAAGGTTTCATCCAAGCAACGTAAAGGAATTAGTGCTGCAGCTGCTTATGGACCTGCAAATGAAAACAAAAGTTACACTGCAGTATCACCCATTCTTATCGGAAGAGAAGCTGTATGATGCGGTGAATGCGATTGAGACATTAGATCATTTGGAAGAATGGATGATCCAGCATTTGAATGAGTTATCCAGAAGGTTAAGTATATATGCGATCAGCTCTAAACGTACGGAAGTGATCAAGGCACAGCAATTTGTTGTGTCGCATGTAACGGAGAAAATGACGCTGGAGGATATGGCTAACCATTTGAACTTGAATTCCAGTTATTTTAGCCGCTTGTTTAAAAAAGAGACAAATCAAAATTTCATCGAATATGTCAATATGGTCAAGCTTCAGAAAGCGAAGGAGCTTCTCCAGCAATCCAGCAAAAGCGTTGAAGAGATTTCCGATTATTTGGGTTATGCCAACAAAAGTTATTTCATTAAGTTGTTCAAACGTGAGATGGGGATGAGACCTAGCGAATATTCGGTTTGGAGCAAAGGTCATTTTGAGTGAAACGGAGAGAGCTTTTATGGCAGCAACGAGAGAATTAGATCAAGTGAGATTACAATCGAAAGCAGATTTGCAGCAAGCGGTTAGCGAGGCCTTTGAACCGTTGAAGGAGCGATTCACTCCCGGATACGCTGGTTTGGATCTCGGTGCGACAGGAGCGATTCATAGTGAGGCTATTGCCTTGATGGAAGCTTTTGCGCGTCCATTATGGGGACTAGTTCCGCATGCCTGCGGCGGGGGAGAATCAGATCTGTGGCCGATGTATGTACAGGGCATCATTCACGGAACCGATCCGGATCATGAGGAGTATTGGGGTCATTTCGGAACGAAAGATCAGAGAATGGTAGAGCAATCTATTCTGGGCTTAGGACTCGCGCTTGCTCCCCATAAAATATGGGAACCGCTAACTGACAAGCAAAAAGACAATGTATACCGCTGGCTTAATCAAATAAATCTCGTTGATCGATCCAATCCGAATAACTGGCTGATGTTTACGGTGCTAGTGAATGTGGGCTTCCAAAAAGTGGGTTTGCCGCACGATCAAGACATAATGGACAACTACCTGGACACTATTGATTCCTATTACTTAAGCGACGGCTGGTATTCGGATGGGAAGACGGATCAGCGGGACTATTATATTCCGTTCGCCATGCATTATTATGGACTCCTCTATGCCAAGCTGATGGAGAAAGAGGATGCGGAACGTGCTGCGCGTTACCGTGAGCGCGCAAGTCTATTCGCTCAGGATTTCATACATTGGTTCGCGGAGGATGGAAGCAGCATCCCATTCGGGCGCAGCCTCACGTATCGTTTTGCACAAGTTTCTTTCTGGAGTGCGTTAGTATTTGCGGATGTGCTGCCTTTCTCCATAGGAGTGATGAAAGGCATTATTATGCGCCATTTGCGCTGGTGGTTCTCACAGCCGATCTTTACGCCTGATGGCTTGCTAAGTATTGGATATGCTTATCCGAATTTACTGATGGGCGAAGGCTACAATGCGCCAGGATCTCCTTATTGGTCGTATAAAGCATTTCTTATTTTAGCTTTGCCGGATGAGCATCCCTTCTGGCAGGCGGAGGAAGAGGCATTGCCTGAGCTCAAGCCGCTTGTCGCTCAGCCGCATGCACGTATGACTATAAGCCGCCCGGAAGGTCATAAGCATGTCATTGCCTATGGCTCAGGTCAAATGGCTAACTTCGATATGTCGCATAGCGCGGCAAAATATTCGAAATTTGCCTACTCGACTTTATTCGGCTTCAGCGTGCCAAAAGGTTACTACGGGCTTACGCAGGGGGCATATGATTCGACGCTTGCGCTAAGTGAATGCGATGAGCATTACCGTGTCCGGCGATTTTGTGAGGAGTTTCGAATTCAGGAGAAATCGGTCTACTCCCGCTGGCTGCCATGGCCAAATGTCGAGGTACAGACATGGATTATCCCGGCGGGCTTGTGGCATGTTCGTGTTCATCGAATCAAGGCGGAGCGCGAGCTTGATGTCGCCGAGGGCGGATTTGCGATTCAGACGTTGGCAGGAGACGCAAAGGAACAAGCTGATGTCCTAACGATAACGGGAGCCGTGCTGGCAAAAATGCCAGACGGGATGAGCGGAATGATTAACATTTCCGGCTTCGAACAAGCGATGATGGTTTATCCAGAGGCGAATACGAATGTGCTTAAGCCTCGAACGATGATACCAACGCTAACTGCTCGTTTGACACAAGGTGAGCATATACTCATATCCGCTGTCTTTGGTGCGACGAATAGCAAAGAGAACGAGCTGGAGTGGTTAAACCCTCCTAGTGTTGAGCGGGACAGCTCGAGGAAAATGATAATCGGGAATATAATTCATAATGACATTCTTCTGAGGTGATAAATAGTGATGTGGCAAACAGCAATTGACGATGCGATAGTTAAAGTGAAACAAAATATAGGTAAACATCCAGGCAAGCTGCCGCATATTTCGGAGGGGCAGCGTTATGAGTGGGGAGAGAATGATGACTGGATCGAAGGCTTTTATATTGGCATGATGTGGCTTGCCTATGAATCTAGTGAAGATGTTTTCTATAAGGAAGCAGCACAGTCCTTTTTGCCGAACTTTAAAGACCGGCTTGATCGCCATGTGGCACTCGATCATCATGATATTGGTTTCCTATATTCGTTGTCAGCCGTTGCAGAGTGGCGAGTGACAGGAAGCGAAGAGGCCCGGATGGTGGCGCTTGAAGCTGCTGAAAGGCTCTATTCACGCTGGCGGCCGAGGATAGGGATTATTCAAGCTTGGGGCAAAGAGGATGACCCGGAAAACGGGGGACGAATGATCATTGATTGTTTAATGAATCTTCCACTGTTGTTCTGGGCCTATGAACAGACAGGCGAACAAAAATATTATGATATTGCCTACAAACATGCTTGTGCCAGTCAAAAATTTCTAGTTCGTGGCGACCGATCATCGTATCATACGTTTTACTTCGATCCTAAGACGGGTCATGCGCTTCGAGGCGGGACTCATCAAGGTTATGAGGATGGCTCGACTTGGACAAGAGGGCAAGCCTGGGGCATTTATGGTTTTGCACTCGCATACCGCTATACAAAGGTTGCCGCTTTTTTGGAAACGTCCAAACGGCTGGCTCATTACTTCATTGAGCATTTGCCCGAGGATCATGTCGCTTATTGGGATTTTGATGTACCGATGGAATGGGACACGCCTCGTGACAGCTCAGCATCGGCTATTGCAGTATGCGGCATGTTAGAGCTGATGGAGCTGCTTGCTGAAGAGGATGCCGACCTTGCAATATTCGAGAAGGCCATTCATAGCAGCATGAATTCATTAGTTCAGCATTATGCAACAACAGATCTTCCGAATGCGGAGGGGCTGCTGAAGCATGGCTCTTATCATGTGCGGGGCGATCGCGCGCCGGATGATTATATGATTTGGGGCGATTATTATTATTTAGAAGCGTTAATCCGCATGAACAAAGGCATTAAAGGGTATTGGTAGCCTATGTAGATACTTTGAAACAAGCTTAGCTGAATGATCTTGTCCACCCCTATAAGAAGAGGCTGTCACTTTAGGTTTATAACCTTTAGCGGCAGCCTCTTTTCTGTGTAGGGTGTCAAGATTCATCTGCATCGCTAGTTTGGCAAAGAGGTTTAGCTGCATTTTTAGCAATAGGTAAAAATTATACGATATCAGTCAAATCTGTTCATTATAGCGAAGTTTGGTTTCTGTCTATAATAGTACAAAGTTTAATTGTAAGTGCTTACATAGAGGGAGGAGGCAAGGACAACGTGAAAGGGAAAAAGCTGTTATTCGTCGTATGCAGCATGCTTATTGTACTTATTGCAGGAGCATTATCGCTGGGTAACATGCCTGCTCTAAACCCTGCGGATAAGACTGCGTTTACGATCGATAATTACGATATATCGGAAAGTGAATTTCAAGCTTTTTTACAAAGCAACAAGGCTTTAACGACAAGTTATTTCAAGCGAACCTACAATGTAGATTATGAAAAGGATTTTTGGGCAGCATCGTTCAACGGTGAAAACCCGCTGGAGTATGCGAAGCAAAAAGCTATGGATGAGCTTGTGAAGGTGAAAATGGAGCAAATCATTTTGAAGGAGAATGGTATCCTCAGTGACATTTCTTACGAAGCGTTCTTGAAGAGCTATGATCAAGAAAATAAGGATAGAGCAAAAAAAGCAGCTAACAATCAGCCTATTTACGGCCCCAAGAAGTATGGGAAAGCAGAGTACTACTCCTATTATCAAAGCATGAACGTTCAGAAGCTCATCGATAAATGGACGAAGGAAGCGCAAAGTACGCTGCCCGACCAAGAGCTTAAACTTTATTATGACAAGGTGAAGCAGCAGTATTTTCACAAAGGGTATGAATTTGATTACGAGAAAATTTCCTTGGATAGCAAAGCGGGTATGAAGGAGGAGCTGACACTTAATCTGGCGGAAACCTCCAAAGAGGATACACTATCGCAAAATCTTTACACCCTATTTCTTGGCCTCTCGGAAGGTGAGTATAGCGATATCGATCAATCAGGCGAGGGAATGTATAGGTATAGGCTTCTAGCAAAGCGAGATAAAGGCATGGAAAAGTATGAGGATGTTAAGAACGCCGTCATTCAACTGCATGTGCAGGAGCGGCTAGAAGAAGAAGTGAGCATGCGTTTGAAACAGACGAAGATTGAATTTAATAAGGAGGTGTTTCCTAAAATAACGTTCATGTCGTAAGTCTATCAAAAATAATAGGAGGATGATTTTTTTGAAGCATTATATGCAGCAAAAGCTTGTATCCATGGTTCTATTAGTCGCACTCTTAACGACAATAGCGATTCCCGCTGTTTCAGCACAGGAAACGGGCGTACCGCTGGAGGACTCGCAGCCGCTTGCTATAGCAGAGCAGTCGGTAACAGGCTCGACATATTATGTCAGCAATGAGGGCAATGACGATAATGATGGCAAATCGGAGGATCAAGCTTGGGCATCGCTAGAGAAGGTTAATAGCGTAGGCTGGAAGCCTGGCGATCGCATTTTATTCAAGGCTGGCGATGTATGGAATGGCTCATTGAAGCTAAGAGGAATATCAGGTACCAAGGAAGCACCGATCATCTTCGATAAATATGGCAGTGATGATCCTTCAGTAAGACCGATCATTAACGGCAATGGAACAACAACGACTGAGAAATCAGCTATTATTCAAAATTATACTGGCGTGAAGGATAAAACATTATCCGCTACGATCGACGTTGTGGACGGCAGCTACCTGCAGTTTCACAACTTTGAATTAACGAATAAAAACCCTGACGTTGTCTCGCAGCGGGCAGGCATTAACATTAGAACAGCTTCAACCAATGTAACGGAATGGGAAGCTAACCCGCACCGAGGAATCGTAGTGAAGAACAACTATATCCACGATGTCGATGGCAACCCTACAGGCTGGAAGGTAGGCAGCGGCGGCATTCTGATCCTTGGCAATATTGAGGATGTGCTCGTTGAAGGAAATACGGTGGAGCGGGTCGATATTGAAGGCATTCGAAATGCGGGTCTTTACCGAGAAGGCGATACGAAAGCCAATTTCCCGAGAGTTCTGCGAAATGTAGTGTTCAATAATAACTATGTTGCCGATGTGCAGGGTGACGGCTTCGTTATGAGCAACGTGGGCAGCAACGGCAGAATGGAATATAATACGGTCGTCAGGCATTCGGCGAAAAATGTAGGCAACGTCAATTATGCCGGTCTATGGGTCATTGGCGTGAAGGATATGGTCATTCAATACAATGAAGTGTATGGCGGTATTTATGGCTACAATGATGGGCAGGCCTTTGACGTAGATATGTTTTGCGAAGGAACTCTCTATCAATATAACTACAGCCACAGCAACCGTGGTGGATTCATATTATTTATGAGCGGCTCAACAAACTCTCTCGTTCGCTATAATATTAGTGTAAATGATGGAGATGGTCGATATATATTCCATTATCTTCCTACTACACTTGGAGATGCTCCATTAATTCATAACAATACTTTCTTTACGGATGCGCAGGTGCAGACGAAGCTGATCAGCGATCCTGGAAAATACTTAAGAATGTACAATAATATCTTTTACTCCAAGGCGAATACAACGATTGGACAAGACCGCTTTGCTGGCGGCGAAGTGAAAAATAATATTTTTTATCCGGGCAGCGAGTACAAGGATTTGAAGCTGACTGGATTATCATTGGATCAAAACATGTTTGCAAGTCCGCAATTCGCAAGAGCGGGTGAAGAGCCAAAAGATATCATTAATGCGAGCCAAAGCACATTTGATGTAGAGAAATTGAACGGATACAAATTGCTGCCAGGCTCACCGGCAATCGATGCAGGGATGGATATGACAGCATTGACGCCATCGGTATGGGCTCCTGCAACAAAAGACTTCTTTAATAATGCGATCACATCTGCTGCTAAAGTGGATATTGGAGCGCATGAATATTCGGATGATGCGCCAAGCGAGCAGGCACCAGAGGTAATGCCGCAAACGATTGTCATTGACAAACCTGTGCTGGAGCTTCATGCAAAGCATAGAGGCGAGAAGATGACGGCTTCGGTTGGTCCAGACAACGCATGGTTTAAAGGAATCAAATGGTCGAGCAGCAATCCTGCAGTGGCCGCCATTAATGCGCAAGGATTTGTATCCCCGCTGCTTGAGGGTGAAACGATCATTACAGCTGAAAGCACTATTAATCCGAATGTGAAAGCTGAAGCGCGAGTCATAGTTCATGCGCCTTCAAAGGTTGTATCCTACCTTGTTGCTTCAGACGGAACGGAGTTATCAGAGGAGAAGACTACGCTGCAGCTAAGAATTGACGGCGTGACGGAGGATCAAAATGCGATTGAATATGCGGATTATCATCAAGTAGAGTATGCGACGAATAATGAGAATGTCGTTGTAGACTCGTTGACAGGCAAGCTTGAGGTGATCGGCGATCTAGCAGGTGTCACTGAGGTTGAGGTTTCTGCTAAGGTGCAGGAATACAAGGACTTGGTCTACTCGGAAAGCTTCGAGAACGGCTGGAATGACTTCCTGCCAGAGACCGGTACGAGTATTACGACGGGCAGCATTTCGGATAAGATCGCTTATCATGGCGATCAAAGTGCGCTATTTGTTGTTGGAAACGGCAGCAATGCCATTCAAAAGGTGTCTGGCGGCAAGCAGCAGGGCGTCGTATCGATGATGCTTTATGATGACGGCTCCGAAAGCTCGAAGACGCGGGTTGTCGCGCATGTCGGAAATGCAAGAAGCAGCCTGCTTGCAGGCATGGGCTTATTGTATGACGGCGGCACCTATGGGTCGCTGGAGTATTATTCAGTAAGGGCAAGCGGATCTTCAACCGCATGGGAAGCCACTCCGGTGAAACGAAGCGTCGGATGGCATGAACTGAAGTGGGATTACACATCAGGTACAGACTTAAAGATGTATATCGATGGGCAATTGGTGAAAACAACGACAGCGATTGCAAGCTTCGACAGAATCGTACTCGGTTATTTATGGGATAGTGCAAATGGACGTACATTTGCTTTCGACAATATTAAATATTCTTCTACGGGTGAATTAGTTTCATTGCCGACAAAAGCGCTGACTCTTCACGTAAAACAACCAGAGCCAAAGGCGCCAGCATGGGAAAACGCAGTAGTGACCGCTTCGAATGTGACGCAGACGGGAGTAACCTTAAACTGGACACCGGCTGTCGATGCGCCAAGCATCACAGAATATGCCATTTACAAGGATGGCGTCAAACTGGCGAGCGTTGCAGGCAGTGTGTATAGCTACCAAGTAAGCGGACTATCTGCGGATACGTCTTACACGTTCAAGATTGAAGCGGGCAACGCAGGCGGCAAGTGGAGTGAGGATGGTCCAAGTGTTATCGTGAAAACGAACGTGGATACATCATCACCCGGTGGTACACCTGGAGGCGGAACAACCAATCCTGATCCGGTGAATCCAGATGGAAAAGATCCTGAGAAACCGACAACGGACATTGTACTAACGGACATCGAAGGACACTGGGCATCGGATGCCATACAGCAAGCGATTAAGCTTAAATTTATTAATGGCTATACGGACAATTCCTTCCGTCCAAATGCAAGTGTAACGCGCGGAGAATTTGCTGCAATGCTGGCAAGAGCTCTGCATCTAGAAGAAAAAGGCGACGCTGATTTTGCAGATATCGACATGATTCCTGCATGGGCAAGACCTTATATTGCGAGTGTAGTGAACGCAGGTATCGCAAGCGGGTTCGAGGATAATACGTATCGTCCGGCTCAAGCGATTACGCGCGCAGAGGTGGCAGCTATGATCGTCCGTGCGAAGAAGCTGCCTCTAGAGAACAATGCCGAGCTATCGTTTAAAGATGCTGATCAAATCCCAAATTGGGCAAAACCTTTTGTGGCAGCAGCATATAAAGCGGGTCTACTTCAAGGAAGAGACGGCGGCATATTCGCTCCTGCGGATCAGGCAACAAGGGCAGAAGCGGTGACTTTAATTTTAGCATTGCTGAATAGCAAGTAGCTCGTTAAGGATCGGGAAGAGTGAAATACTTCCCGATTCCTTTTTTAGTTATTTATTATTTCATCAAGGGTGTAGGCTCATTCAGTACCGTCAAAATGCTGTTATAGATCTTGGTAGAGATGGACAATTTATAGATGAGGGCTTATTAGTGAATGCTGGCTCTAAGCTAAAGATTCATTTTTTTTAGGAAATCGTGACAAACTTGTTACGAATGAAGATTCGGACTTGCGCCTTGAGCCACAAAAAGCTAACATATAGTAAAATAGGTTACGTGCGAAAAAAAGGAGGTCCCTTCATGTTTTTGGCAGAAGCAGCAGCTCAAACAGCAAGTAAAATTGGAACTTTCGATTGGTTTATGTTGGCCTTTACCGTATTGATCGCAATCGGACTGGTTCGACTACTGACCGCTCGTCCGAAGAAAAACATTTTTGCAATCGGTTTTACAACCGTTTCACTCGCATTGTTTTTGTTGATTGATTTCATTATGATCACAAAGGTTTGGATGGCGTAACAGCATACATAGAAAAAAGGTCTGCCGGACAAGTCCGGCAGACCTTTTTCTTTATTGCTAGAAGTTAAACCCACCACATCTCGCCAAGCGGCTCGCGGATAAGAATTTGTTGAAGATTTTGAACTGCTTTTGTGAAGCCTTCATCAACGGACATTAAGCCGTCTTCATGCTCGATGCTCACAACATAGTCGTAGCCCACTAGACGAAGCGCGCTAAGGATGTCTGCCCATGTTTTGAGGTCATGGCCGTAACCAACCGTACGGAACTGCCAAGCACGGTCAAGCATAAGGGCATACGATTGCATGTCCGTTACGCCGTGGTGATTTACGTTAATCGGATCGATTGTCGTATCCTTAGCATGGAAGTGATGGATAGCTCCAGCGCGTCCAAGGATATGTACCGCTTGAACAGGGTCAATTCCTTGCCACCACATGTGGCTTGGATCTAGGTTGGCGCCGATTGCATTGCCAGCCGCTTCGCGAAGGCGAAGCATAGTAGCCGGGCTGTGAACGGAGAAACCGCCATGCAGCTCAAGGCCCATCTTCACACCGCTAGCTGTAGCAAGCTTGCCGATCTCAGACCAATATGGAATAACTTTTGCTTCCCATTGCCAGTTCAAAATTTCTTGGAAATCGTTTGGCCAAGGAGCAACCGGCCAGTTCGGATATTTTGCATCCTCGTGATCGCCAGGGCAGCCAGAGAAAGTATTTACAACGGAAACTTCAAGACGGTTAGCAAGCTCAATCGTTTTACGAATAACTTCATCATGCTCAGACGAAATAGCTTTCTGAGGGTGCAATGGGTTACCGTGGCAGCTAAGTGCGCTGATCATCAAACCGCGTGATTCTACCGCATGTTTAAACGCTTTCAGTTTTCCTTCATCCGCAAGCAAACCATCAAGGTCGCAGTGTGCGTTCCCAGGGTATCCGCCAGTTCCGATTTCAATGGCATCAAGTCCTTTGGATGCGATGTAGTCAAGTGCTTCCTCGAACGGCTTTTGTGCAAAAAGTACGCTAAATACTCCTAATTTCATTTGTTCATTTACCTCCCGAATCCATCGATATGGATTGATTTAGTAGTCCCGTCTAGTATAACACTTCTATTCTCAGAACACATAACCGAAATCATATTTGGCAAAATCGCATAATAACTAAACAAAACAAGCGCAGTACGAGGAATCGAGATTAATAATTAGTATTTTTTTGGGAGAACAAATCTATCGATTTTCATTGTTGTATATGGGAAATTATGCTATATTACAACGGATTACTACTATTTCATGCATCATAGTTTCTTCATTAAGGGATTGGTATGCATGAACAAAAATTAGGAGAGTGGCTTCATGAAAAGCAGCTTGCTACGTGTCTGCAGCTTCATTGTATTAGGAGCGATTGTTGCAGCAGGAACGGTATGGGGTGCTGGTGCAAGCAACACAGCTACACATACGCTAAATGCTGCGAAAATTAATGGCGAGGTTTATGTCAAAGCAAGCTCATTAACAAGCTCGCTAGGCGGAACGGGTACGTTTGATTCCAAGACAAACACGTATGCGTATACGCCAGTCGATATCCCATCGGTTGTAAAGAAGGTATCGCCTTCCGTCGTCGCGATTATCGGTAAGCCGAAGGATATCGGCTCAGCCGATCCAAGGTATGCATTGGCGCATGGAACCGGCGTTATTATTCGTACAGATGGCTGGATCGTGACGAATGCGCATGTTGTTGAGGATATGACCAATCTGGTTGTCGTTACAGCAGACGGAAAGAAATACGATGCAGAACGCACGCATCACGATGAGGCAAGTGATCTGGCATTAGTTAAGATTAAGGCATCGAAGCTCCCAATCGCGAAGCTTGCCCCGTCACCGCTTAAGGTTCAAGTAGGCGAGACGGTAGTAGCCATCGGCACACCTGTATCGTTCTCCCTTCGCAATACGGCAACAAGTGGTATCCTGAGCGGCATGAATCGGAGTGTTTCTTCGGCATACAACCTGCTCCAAACGGATGCATCGATAAATCCAGGCAACAGCGGTGGGCCGCTTGTTAACATGAAAGGCGAGGTCATCGGCATTAATTCTTTAAAGTTTGTAGAGGTAGGAGTCGATAATCTCGGATTCTCTATTCCTGCGGATACCGTGCAGTACGTAACGAGTCATTTTTTCAAATACGGACATGTGAAACGCGCCTCGCTTGGCCTTGGACTTGAGGAAAGCTGGTCTGCGCTTATCGGAATCCCGACCTCCGACCCGTTAACAGTCAAATCGGTGACATCGGCAGCCGCCAAAAAAGCAGGTATCCAAGCTGGCGATTTGCTTTATAAAGTTGCAGGCAAGCAAGTATCCGCAAAGGTGGAGCTTAATGAGCTGCTAAAAAGTTATTTGCCGGGTCAACAAGTGGAGGTAATGCTGCAGATCGACGGTGACCTGGTTACCCGCAAGCTGACATTAGTAGAAGGTTAGGCGGCAGAGTTAAATTAAGATCAAAGTTATTATTTAATTATAAGGGGATATAGATGATGAGATTAAATATGTTTAAAAGAATGTTAACCATGCTTTTGCCGGTTTTGCTTGTTTTAGCGATGTTGCCGGTAGCTGCATTCGCAGCAGAGGCAGACAATAAGGTTGAAGTACGCTTGAAGGCGGGCAGCAAAACGGTCAAAATTAATGGGAAAGCTACTACGGTAGAGGCTCCTTTTGTAAGCAACGGAACAACGATGGTTCCGCTAAAAGTCATTACAAATGCTTTTGGTGCAGGACTTAAATTGGAAAACGGCAATGTGATCACACTTACTTACAATGACCGCAAGATTGTTTTAACTTTTGGCAGCAAAACAGTAAAAGTGAACGGTGCAGCCAAAGCAGTAGCAGTTGCTCCAGTTGCAGTTAAAGGCTCAACAATGGTGCCGCTGCGCGTTATTGTAGAAGCTTTTGGCGCAAAAATTACAGCTGACAATGCGACTAAAGAAACCATTATTATTGGTGTACGTGCACAATCGTCCGGTACGGGCGGCACTTCTATTGATTCCGAATTTGGTAAAACAAAAATTGGTGACAGCTACCATGGCTGGTCATTAAATTATCCAGCAGGCTTGATTCAAGTGGATCAAAGCGATAACGGCGAATTTATTACTTGGGCAGATACTGCCGATGATTCCAAGGTTGCTGCGCAAGTGAATGTGATTACAGAACGTGTAGGCGATGACAAGCTGTCTGTCGAAGAGCAGAGAGAGCTTATGATTTCCTATTATGATCAAGATGAGATTACAGTAGACAAACGCCCGATCACTGTAGGCGGTTTAACCTTCGAGAAGGTGATAAGCTACGCTAAACAAACAAAAATGAACTACGAGTATCGCGGTATTCAAAAAGGCGATAAGTATTACATTGTTATTGTAGGTGCTAAGGGTGCGAATAAGTCAGTTTTGACTAGCTATGATACATTCTTAAATAGCTTTACTCCTTCTTTTAATACAGCAGATAAATCGCTTAAGGATGTTACGAAGGTAAAAGATGGCGTAATCACCTTCAAAGACGAGGATTATGGGCTAACGGTTAAGCTTCCAACGGATTGGAACAAAGATTATGAGAGCACGACACCATCGTTCCAAAACGATAAGGAACTTTTCTTCTTTTCTCTCACTTCATTAACAGCAGGCGTTACGATGGACAATTGGGCACAAAAGAGGGAAGCGAGAATTCGTGAGGATTTTGTTAACTCCAGTGTTCGCAATTTCGTTACAACACCGGTAACTTTGATTGATGGCAAGGCGGTAGCGCTAAGCTATGAGCTTTCGTTAGGTGAGGACGCATGGTTTACCTATAATGAGATTGCTTTATTTTCAGGAAATTACCGTTATTCATTAGTTTATATGTATCCTACCGCTAATAGCGCGAAGAGCAAGCTTACGTACAACCAAGTTTTGGCTTCGGTCGATATTGATACTGCTTTAATTGAGAAAACATTTGGCAATGTTGAGGAAAGTTATGATTTGGCTGATCGCAGCACAAAAACAACAAAACGCAGCTCTACGTATGGTTATTCTATTGAACTCCCAACCTACTGGTATGGTATTCAGAAAAACTTTAACGAAGATGATGTTTTGTATACGTTTAGTGCAGGCAGCTTAAATATTTTTGAGTCGGATACAGCAGCGGCGACCGTTGTGAATTCGCTTTTGCAATATGTGAATTCAGCTGAAGGCAGCGCGCAGGGAAGTACGACGAAGCAATCTAATACGGTTACGATTAATGGAAAAACGGCACAGCATGTCGTTATCCATACATCCAAGCCACAAGATGATATTCCGTATACAGAAGAGTTTTATATTTTTGACTCTGCACAAGGAACTATGGTATTTAGCTTAAACTATTACGATGTGCGTGCTTCAGACAGCAACCTTAAAATCATTAACGACGCAGTGCAATCGATTCGTTTTAATTAGTAGAAGGCCGGTTCCCTTATTGGGGAATCGGTCTTTTTTTCATTTAAATGAGGCGTCAACCGTGAATGCTTGCGCGATGCCAGTATTGTGTAGTGGTATAGATGTCCGTGGTTTGTTAAGATAGTGGAAGCAGGTTTCAAGAATGAGAGGGATTGATAGTTAAAATGACAGATACAATAATGAGATCGGACATAGAGCTGCTGGCTCCGGCTGGCGATTGGGATTGCATGAGAGCGGCCGTAGCAAATGGCGCGGATGCGATATTTTTTGGTGTGGAGAAATTTAATGCCCGCGCACGCGCAAACAATTTCCGCAGTGAGGAACTGCCGGAAATTATGGCATTTTTGCATACGTACGGGGTAAAAGGTTTCCTCACATTTAATATTCTCGTATTTGAGGATGAGCTGAGAGACGCGCAGAAGTTAATCGAAATGTGTATCGATGCAGGCGTGGACGCGGTAATCGTACAGGATTTAGGACTAGTGAAGCTGATTCGTGAGCTGTCGCCAGACTTTCCAATTCACGGCTCTACACAAATGACGATCACATCGCCAGAGGCTGTCGAGTTTACGAAGCCGTTTGGTCTTGAGCGGGTCGTGCTAGGCCGCGAAAATAATTTGAAGCAAATTCGTACCATTGGCGAGCAAGCGAAGCTGCCAATGGAGGTATTCGTGCACGGTGCGCTATGCGTATCGTATTCGGGTCAGTGTCTCACGTCCGAGATGTGGGGCGGACGCTCGGCCAATCGCGGTGAATGCGCGCAGGCTTGCCGGCTGCCGTATGATTTGATGGTCGATGGCGAGGTACAGCCGATGGGAGACATCGCGTATTTGCTGTCGCCGAAGGATTTGGCGGCGATTGATATTGTGCCGGAGCTCATCCAAGCGGGCGTAACCTCGTTCAAAATTGAAGGACGTCTCAAAAGTCCGGAGTATGTCGCGAATGTCGTGAGCAAGTATCGGCGCGCGATCGATAAATATTTTGACGGCGACTTGTCGAAGCCGTCTGTGGAGGATGTGCGTGAGCTGCAGCAAAGCTTCTCGCGCGGCTTCACGCATGGTTTCCTGTCGGGAACAAACAACAAGATGCTTGTTGAGGGTACGTTCCCGAAAAGCCGCGGTGTCTACCTCGGCCGAGTAGAGCGCATTATGCGCGATGCGGTTACGCTGAAGATCGAAGCGCCGCTTAAGCGCGGAGATGGCATTGTGTTTGACGCAGGCGACCCGACGAAAAAGGAAGAGGGCGGCCGCGTTTACGATATTCGCCGTCAAGGCGTGAAAATCGAGGGCGAAGCGCAGGAAGGCATTTTGATCGAGCTGGTAGCTGGACGCAATGATGTTGATTTGCGCAAGGTTCATGTAGGCGACCGTGTGTGGAAAACGAACGATCCGGCGCTGGACAGACGCCTCAGAGCTTCTTTTGAAACAGAAAAGCCATATCGCGTATTCCCGCTTCATGTTCGAGTGACGGGCGCGCTTGGCCAGCCGATGCGTACCTGGTGGACAGATGTGCAGAAGGGGACGACGGTTGAAGTCGCGTCAGAGATTGATTTGGAGCAGGCACAGAAGCGTCCGATGGACGCAGCGCTGCTTGAGGATCAACTGGGCCGTCTGGGCGGCACGGTTTATCAGCTTGAGAAGCTCGAGGTAGAGCTGCAAGGCGATTTGATCGTACCTATCCGTGAACTGAACAGAATGCGCCGTGAAGCGGTCGAGCTGCTTGCAGGCGAGCGTCCGAAGCCGCCTGTATATGTGAAGAATGCAATTTACGCAAGCGAGGACGCTGTTTTGGCTGATGTAGCGAAAAAAGATATTTTGGCTCCTCAGAGCGGAAAAGATGCAAACTTGATCGCACTATGCCGCACCTTGGAGCAGGTGCAGGCAGCAGTCAAAACCGACGTCGCTTATGTATACGCTGATTTTGAATTTATTAAACAATTTCCAGCAGCGGTAGCCGCTGCCCGTGAAGCAGGCAAACCAATTGCTCTGGCTACGCCGCGCATTCACATGCCTGGCGAAAATGGCTACCATGCGAATATATTGAAGCTGCAGCCCGATGCCGTACTTGTTCGGAACACTGGAGCGCTTTATTACTACTTGCGCGCCCGTGCAGCTAATCCGGACAAGCCATTTCCGAAGCTGATTGGCGATTTCTCGCTGAACGTAGCCAATCATAAGGCAGTGAAGCTGTTTACCGAGGTTGGTCTTGATCTGATAACACCGTCGTATGATTTGAACATTCAGCAGATGGTTGATTTGCTGGAAAACTCAGATACGTCGATGCTGGAAATGGTTATCCATCAGCATTTGCCGATGTTCCACACGGAGCATTGCGTATATTGCACCTTTATGAGTGAAGGGACTGACTTCACAAACTGCGGACGTCCTTGTGAGGAGAAGCGTGCTTCCCTGCAGGATCGTATTGGCATGGCGCATCCTGTTCGCGTAGACGAAGGCTGCCGCAACACCGTGTACAATGCAATCGAGCAATCGGGTGCTGAGTACATTCGCAATTTTGTAGGAATGGGCGTATCCAATTTCCGTGTCGAGTTTCTAGAAGAAACGCCGGAGAAAGTGCTTGAAGTGTTGTCTCTTTACCGTGATGCGCTTGATGGCCGTATTAGCGGCACGCAAGTATGGCGCAGCCTGAAAGCCATTAACCAGCTTGGCGTTACGCGTGGTCAACTGGTCAAATAAATCTAACGAAATTACAAGCGATACCGTCTTCTCTGCGAATGGGAGGGCGGTATTTTTTTGCTGTGAAATTTTAAAAAGGCGGATTTGCAACCTTTTGCGCTTCAAACGGCATCTTTACTTATAGAGAGAGCAGGTGAATGGATGAGTGCGGAGCAACAAGCGATTGAACGACTGAAAGGCGGTGACGGCTCCGCCCTGAAGTGGCTGATGGAGCAGTACGGCAACGATATTTTGCGGACAGCCGCCTTGCTGCTAAAGGATCATCACTTGGCAGAGGATGTGAGCCAGGAGGTATTTATAACCGCTTTTCAAAAAATAAAACAATACCGCGGCGATGGAAGCCTGCGCGGCTGGCTGCTGCAAATGACGATTAATCGCTGCCGCAGCAAGATGCGGCTCGTTTCATGGAAAAGGCTGCTGTTTCGAGCGGAAACAGGGGAAGAAATGAGCATACATAACATGATGTTTAAAGCGCCGAGCGATGCGGGAGTTGAACAATGGCTGCTGGCCTCATCGCTTCGTGAATCCATTGAAGTTATGCCTTTCAAATATCGTGAGGTCATCGTTCTTTATTATTATCAAGAGCTGACCATTAAAGAAATTGCGCAGGTGCTCGGTGAGCCGGAAAGTACCATTAAGAGTAAGCTGCTGCGAGGACGGCGACAGCTCAGGCAGCAATTAGAGGAAGGAGACTGGCAGGATGAAACAAGAGCATGATACAAAAAGCATTCGTGATAATTTGGATATAGAGCTGGCGGGTGTTCAGTTCACTGAACAGCTTCAAAAGACTGTTTTAGACCGAGCATGCCCTCCTTCATTTTGGAATCGGGAGCTGCGTATACCTGGGATTGCTGTCGTTTTAGTTCTATGCATGTGTATCGCTGTACCCGTAATCGGCTGGCAGCGTTTATCGTCATCCGTATATTCTCCGCAAACGATGGATGCCAAGCCCCAGCCTGAAAGCAGCGATCGGTTAATTATGATTGCAGGCGGCGTTTATTATGAGTCAGAGCTGCTTGAAGGGTGGGCGAAGGAAAAATGATACGAATGAAAGTGAAAACGATGGCCATGCTGCTCGCTTTTCTTATGATTGCAGCGGGAGCTTGCTATTTTCTAATTCCTTTTTTCCTTTTTCATACGGAGAAATACGATGTTTTGTGGAAGTGGTTTCCTAGAACCGAGAGCGCGGAATCTGCACTTTTATTAGCGTCTGAGGCGTCTGAACTGGTTACGGATTCGAGCGGCGACGATCGTATATTTATTTTCCCGAGCAGCAGCTCCTCCAGCGGAGGAGAACGAACGGGAGAGGAACGTATGCGCGAGATAAACCGACTCGAACATTTGGTGGAGCAATATTCAACGTCGTCATATATTTATGGGGTTAAATTTAATTTGGGCAAGCTTTATATGTGGAACAAGGAGTGGGATAAAGCAGAACGGCTTTTTGCAGAGCTTGAAGCAAATGTGAATACCGGTACATTCCATGCGGATGAGGAGCTGCGAACCTATCAAGCGATTTTGAGTACAAGAACGGCGATACCTGATAAGCAGGCTGCTATAAGAGGGAAAGTTAAGATTGGCGAAAAACCGGCTGCGAATGTATTTGTTATATTGCACCGCAAGGATGCAAGCGGATGGAGCACGCCGCCTTATCTTCATTACCCGGTAGCCATTACAGATGAGCAGGGTGTTTATCGTTTTTATGACGTGGATGCTAATGAGTATGAGGTTGGAGTCGGTGTCACCCCTGCTGAGGTAAATGGCTATTATTTAACGCAGTCTGACCGAGAGTATGTGAGCGCTCTGGAAGGCAAAACAGAAACATACGATTTTCAATTTGTACCGCAAGTAAGTGTAATATCACCAGTTAATAAAGAGCAGCTAACCGGGGATAAATTGCAATTCGAATGGAATGCCTATCCGGGTGCGGATTACTATACGCTTTCGATTACGTCCATTTTCCGCATGAAAGATGGGAATACTGTTGGCGCTAATACGGTACAGCTTTCGGATGAGCGCTTTAAAGGAACAACAGCGGAGTACAGCTTGAAGGAATTGAGAGGAAATACGCTGGGATTTGGCAAAAGCACGGACTCGGGAGGAAATGTTGCTTTGTCTAATATCGGAGTGCTTGGCGCGGTTTATCCCGGGGGAGATTTCATATGGTCAGTTGATGCTTATGATGCGGGCGGGCGAAAAATATCGAGCTCTAGCGGCTATTACACAGCTCTAATCCAGAAACCCCCGTTTTTCACGATGCCAGAGGAAGGGATGCTTGTTGGAGACAGGCTGGTCATTCAAGGGGAATATGAGGAGGCCATCGCGTCTTACAAGTTAGAAGGGGATAACGATGACGCACTGCGTCCGCTAGCTAGACTGATTTATTACGGCATTACGAAGGCAGACGGCGATCCAGCGGAAGCTTTGACTTATTTAGAGCGGGTAAGAATTCCCAATGCTAGCGACAAGGACCTGATGAAGCAAATGAAAGAGAAGCTTGAAGGTAAGTAACTGTTTGACACGGATTTCTCGCTGACATAGCATAGAAGGAAAGCAATTATGCGACAATTGATTTATGACAAAGCGAGGCGTGATCATTCATGAATGAGGTTTGGTTTTCAAGCTGGAGGCATGTGTTTAAGCTCGATCCCGATCGAGAAATTTCCGATGAGCAGCTTGACTCGATTTGTACCTCGGGTACCGATGCGATTATTGTCGGAGGCTCCAGCGGCGTTACTTTTGAGAATACAGTGGATCTTATGGCACGAATTCGCAGGTATGCGGTGGACTGTGCATTGGAGGTTTCTACTTTAGAGGGAGCGGTTCCCGGCTTCGACGGCTATTTTGTACCGCTTGTCCTTAATACGAGCAGAGCAGAGTGGATTACCGGACGGCAAACCGAGGGGCTAATAGAATATGGCTCCTTCGTTCCTTGGGAAGAAACGGCGGCGCAAGGCTATATTATTTTGAATGAAGAGGCTACTGCTGCAAAAGTTACGGGTGCGCAAACGGAGCTGACAGAAGCAGAGCTCACCGCACATGTGCGAATGGCTGATCGGCTGATGCGCCTGCCGGTTGTTTATTTGGAATATAGCGGACGATTCGGCGATATGCAGCTGGTGAAGCGGGCAAGAATGACAGCCACGCAAGCAAGGGTATTTTATGGCGGCGGAATTGACAATGCAGACAAAGCTCGTCAAGCGGCGGAAGCTGCTCATACCGTCGTTGTAGGAAACATTATTTACAGTGATCTTGAAGCAGCGTTATCGACAGTGGCGGCTGTTAAGAATGTCTGATTTGTTCCTGTTTTGCCTATAGCCATGGTCTCAATGAAAAAAAGCATTCGCTGTATCTGATCCTGTTGCACTTAATTGACAATGGGACAGAACGGCAGATGCTTTTATTTGTTTATAGCGTTGACATACTTTCTGTCATAATTCAAGCTAATTCCTATATTCTCAAATTGACACAGCGGTAGCCGTTGTCTACACTGGTGAGAGGCGAACATATGCGAACAAAGGAGTCTGAGCATGTTGAATTATATGAGTATCGAGCAGGCGGTACAGAAGCTGAACCCGCCGCAGCGTGATGCTGTTCAAGCGACTGACGGGCCGCTTTTGATTATGGCGGGAGCGGGCAGCGGCAAGACTCGCGTTCTGACACATCGAATTGCTTACTTAATAGAAAAGAAGCGTGTGGCGCCATGGAGTATTTTGGCCATCACCTTTACGAATAAAGCATCACGAGAGATGCAGGACCGGGTCAGTGCGCTTGTTGGACCATCAGGGGGGGACATTTGGGTGTCTACCTTCCACTCGATGTGCGTGCGTATCCTCAGAAGAGATATCGATCGGATCGGTTTTACATCCAGCTTCTCTATTTTGGATTCTTCAGACCAGTTGTCGGTTATCCGCGGCTGTATGAAGGACATGAACATCGATACGAAGAAGGTTGAGCCGAAGGCGGTTCAAGCTGCAATAAGCGGAGCGAAAAATGAGCTGATCACGCCGGAGCAATTCGAGCAAAAGGTCGGCGACTATTTTGAAGGCATCGTTGCCCAAGTGTTTACGAAATACCAGAAAAAGCTGAGAAGCAATAACTCACTTGATTTTGATGATCTTATTATGATGACGATTCAGCTGTTTAAAGATGTACCAGAGGTGCTTGAATTTTATCAGAACAAGTTCAGATACATTCATGTGGATGAGTATCAGGATACGAACAGAGCACAATATATGCTGACCCGCATGCTTGCGGATAAACATAATAATATATGCGTAGTAGGTGACAGCGATCAGTCCATCTACCGCTGGCGTGGAGCTGACATTACGAACATCTTGAATTTTGAGGGCGATTATCCAGAGGCGCGGACGATCATGCTGGAGCAAAACTATCGTTCAACAGCAAATATTCTCGATGCAGCAAACGCGGTTATTAAGCTGAATACAGGGCGCAAGCCGAAGAAGCTGTGGACGGATCAAGGCGCGGGTGATCTCATTGCACTCTATCAAGCAGATACTGAACATGATGAAGGATATTTTGTAACGGGGGAAATTCGCAAAAATGTGAATAACGGCTATAAATTTGCCAATCATGCGATATTATACCGTACCAATGCTCAGTCGCGGGTTATAGAGGAAATTTTGATTAAATCGGATATTCCTTATCAAATCGTTGGCGGCATTAAGTTCTATGATCGCAAAGAGATTAAGGACTTGCTCGGATATTTGAAGCTCGTTTCCAACCCGGATGATGATATAAGCTTGGTTCGTATCATTAATGTGCCGAAGCGGGGGATTGGGGATACAACGGTTGGCAAGCTTGCGGATGAAGCTGCGAGAAGAGGCACTTCCATTTACCGTGTATTGAACAACCTCGGCGAGGTTGAGGTGAATGCTCGGACACGGACGCTATTGCGCGAGTTTTATGAGATTATCGACAATCTTACACGGATGGTTGAATATCTATCGGTAACGGAGCTTACAGAGAAGGTGCTGGAGCTGTCGCAGTACCGGATGGAGCTGCATCAAGAGAACACGCTGGAGTCGAAGGCGCGTCTTGAGAATATCGATGAGTTTCTGTCGGTGACGATGGATTTTGAGAAGCGCAATGAGGATCGGACGCTCGTGGCGTTCCTAACTGATTTGGCACTCATAGCCGACATCGATTCCTTGAACAAGGATGAAGAAGAAGCAGAGAAGAATAAAGATGCGATCACACTGATGACAATGCATAGTGCTAAGGGACTTGAGTTCMCTGTCGTTTTCATTATCGGCATGGAGGAGAGCGTATTTCCGCATAGCCGTGCTCTTGCTGATAATGWAGAGCTTGAAGAGGAGCGGCGCCTTGCATATGTAGGGATTACCCGCGCGGAGAAACGGCTTTATCTGACATGTGCGCGGATGCGGACTTTGTTTGGCCGTACGAGCAGCAACATGCCTTCGCGTTTCCTGCAGGAAATACCAGAGAGCGTAAGAGAAGGCGCTTCTAGCGGCAGCGGCGGTTATTCACGTGGAAGCGTGGGCACTCGCAGCGGCGTTAGCGTCACGGGCGGTACTGGTGCGGCTGCGCAAGGCGCGAGCCGCGGGTTTGCCGGTCGCGCGCCAGCTGGCGGTGCGCCCGGTGCAGGCAGCCGTTCCCCAGGTATGGGGGGAACGGGCCCGGCCGCGATGGGCGGCAGAGGAGGCGGCGTGCGTGTTAGCACGCCGCTGCAAGAAGCCGCTCGGGCGGCTCAGGGCAGCAGCGCGGCGGGCGATGCCGCGCCAGGAACATTTGCGTCAGGCGACCGCGTGTCGCATGGCAAATGGGGAATTGGCGTTATCGTCTCCGTCAAAGGGACGGGCAAGGATATGGAGCTTAACATCGCATTCCCGGCTCCGGTTGGTATCAAGCGATTGCTTGCCGGCTTTGCCCCGATAACAAAAGTATAAGGTTGATCATTTTTGACGATTAGAAGGAGGAGCCTTCCGTGAACGCTCAATTAGAGAGAATGCAGCAGCTTGTTGCGATCATTGCAGAGCATAATTATCGCTACTACACGCTTGATCAGCCTACAATAAATGATACGGATTATGACAAGCTCTATGATGAGCTTGTCGCTTTGGAGAAGGAAACGGGCGTGCTTTTGCCTGAGTCGCCGACACAGCGAGTAGGCGGCGATTTGCTCAAAGGTTTTGAGCCGTACAAACACCGTGCTCGTTTATGGAGTTTGGATAAAGCCCAAAATACGGAAGACTTGCTTTCGTGGAATACAAGATTGCTTAAAGCAGTCGCCGATTATAATGCAAAACATCCGGAAGAAGAGCCTTTGCCGCAGCCTACTTATGTCGTAGAGCTGAAGTTTGACGGCTTGACCCTGAATCTGACCTACGAGGATGGACAGCTGGTTCAAGCAGCTACGCGTGGAAACGGTGCGATTGGCGAAGGGATATTGCAGCAGGTTCGAACGATACGTTCTGTTCCGCTCACAATTCCATGGGCTGATGGTATTGTTGAAGTGCAGGGAGAAGGCATTATGCAGCTTTCGGTGCTCGCCAAATATAATGAAACGGCAGCTGAACCGCTCAAAAATGCACGGAATGCCGCAGCAGGCGCACTGCGCAATCTTAATCCGCGGGTTACAGCCGAGCGGAAGCTGAACGCATTTTTCTATAATGTCGGCTACGCTGACGGAGTTTCTTTTGCAGATCATCATGAAATGCAGAAGTTTCTGAACGATAACCGCTTTAAGGTGAATCCATATGTAACGTATCAAAATACGATCGAAGAGGTTCAAGAAGAGCTGCTGCGTGTAACAGAAAAACGGGAGCAGCTGGATTTCCTCATTGATGGTGCTGTAATCAAAGTTGTAGATATGCGGACGCGGGAAGCACTCGGTTATACGGATAAATTCCCTCGCTGGGCGGTTGCCTTTAAGTTCGAAGCGGAGGAAGCAGCAACAGTACTCGAAGCCGTGTCCTGGGAGGTTGGCCGTACCGGCAAAATAACCCCAGTCGCGCGCGTCGAGGCTGTTGAGCTCGCTGGTGTTACTGTACAAAACTGTACGCTCAATAATATTGGCGATATTGAACGCAAAAACCTCAAGTTCGCACTAGGGACACTCGTTACGATTCGCCGCTCAAATGATGTTATTCCAGAAATATTGGGCAAGGCCGATGATGTGCCTGGTGAAGAAATTGTGTTTCCAACGGTATGTCCATCATGCGGAACGGAGCTCGAGCAGCGGGGAGCTCACCTATTCTGCAATAATAAGCTGGGCTGCCAGCCGCAAATTATCGGCCGGATCACTCATTTCGCGTCTCGGGATGCAATGGATATCGATACGTTCAGCGTCATGACAGCAGAACAGCTATACAAAGATTGCGGAGTACGTGATCCTGCTGATTTGTACGCACTTACTTACGATGATCTGATTGGACTCGAACGATTCGGTGAGAAGAAGGCGCTCAAGCTGCTTGCCGCATTTGAAAAATCCAAGGATAGAGAGCTTGCGTCATTCTTATTTGCTCTTGGCATTCCGAACACGGGCAAAGCAACAACGAAAATGCTGGCTGATCATTATGGAAATCTAGATGCTATTATGCAGGCGGAAGCTGCAGAACTTATTACGCTTCCGGATGTTGGCGGTATTGTTGCTGAGAGCATCGTTGGATTTTTTCAAGATCCCATTATTATTGCGAGTATTGCCAGAATGCGCGAGCTAGGTGTGAAAGCTGAAGCGGAACAGCAGCTGGTTGCGAGAAATGATAGTGTATTCAGCGGGAAGACAGTCGTACTTACAGGTACGCTACCGACGATGTCTAGGGATGAAGCTGCGAAGCTGCTCGAAGCTTGCGGAGCCAAAATCTCGGGTAGCGTATCTAAGAAAACAGATTTTGTTGTAGCTGGCGAAAGCGCAGGAAGCAAGCTGACGAAAGCTCGTGAACTTGGTATTACTGTTATAGAAGAGGAAGCTGAGTTACTGCGCCTTTTGGGTGAAACCGTTATATAGTAATAAGACGTCATTCAAAGTATTGTTTTGAATGCTTTAATAAGAAGGAGCTGTCCCTTAAGGTTATAGACCTTGAGGAATAGCTCCTTTTGTTTTTAGTTAAATGATGATGGATTACTATCCATAAATCAGAATAATGAGTGCGTTAAAATAAATTGTAATTGTCATTTTTTTCAACTTGTATTCTGTTTGCGTAAGTGATATATTATTTCTTGTCGCTTCTGAGACACGGACAAACAATTGAATGGCTCACAAACATTTGTGAAACAAACGGTTGACAACGTTGGACGAAGATGATAATATCATTTCTTGTCACAACAAAATGTGACAAACAAGTTCTTTGAAAACTGAACAAATGGATCACGTCGATCCGATAATGTTTTAAAATAGCTAGTTAAGTATTGAGCAAGTCAAACACCAATTTGGAGAGTTTGATCCTGGCTCAGGACGAACGCTGGCGGCGTGCCTAATACATGCAAGTCGAGCGGAGTTGATGAGGTGCTTGCACCTCTGATGCTTAGCGGCGGACGGGTGAGTAACACGTGGGTAACTCGTAAAGCTCTGTTGCCAGGGAAGAATGCTTGGGAGAGTAACTGCTCYCAAGGTGACGGTACCTGAGAAGAAAGCCCCGGCTAACTACGTGCCAGCAGCCGCGGTAATACGTAGGGGGCAAGCGTTGTCCGGAATTATTGGGCGTAAAGCGCGCGCAGGCGGCCTTGTAAGTCTGTTGTTTAAACTTGGGGCTCAACCCCAAGTCGCAAGGGAAACTGCAAAGCTTGAGTACAGAAGAGGAAAGTGGAATTCCACGTGTAGCGGTGAAATGCGTAGAGATGTGGAGGAACACCAGTGGCGAAGGCGACTTTCTGGGCTGTAACTGACGCTGAGGCGCGAAAGCGTGGGGAGCAAACAGGATTAGATACCCTGGTAGTCCACGCCGTAAACGATGAATGCTAGGTGTTAGGGGTTTCAATACCCTTGGTGCCGAAGTTAACACATTAAGCATTCCGCCTGGGGAGTACGGTCGCAAGACTGAAACTCAAAGGAATTGACGGGGACCCGCACAAGCAGTGGAGTATGTGGTTTAATTCGAAGCAACGCGAAGAACCTTACCAGGTCTTGACATCCCAATGAAAGCATTAGAGATAGTGCCCCTCTTCGGAGCATTGGAGACAGGTGGTGCATGGTTGTCGTCAGCTCGTGTCGTGAGATGTTGGGTTAAGTCCCGCAACGAGCGCAACCCTTGATCTTAGTTGCCAGCACRTKATGGTGGGCACTCTAGGATGACTGCCGGTGACAAACCGGAGGAAGGTGGGGATGACGTCAAATCATCATGCCCCTTATGACCTGGGCTACACACGTACTACAATGGCCGATACAACGGGAAGCGAAACCGCGAGGTGGAGCCAATCCTATCAAAGTCGGTCTCAGTTCGGATTGCAGGCTGCAACTCGCCTGCATGAAGTCGGAATTGCTAGTAATCGCGGATCAGCATGCCGCGGTGAATACGTTCCCGGGTCTTGTACACACCGCCCGTCACACCACGAGAGTTTACAACACCCGAAGCCGGTGGGGTAACCCGCAAGGGAGCTAGCCGTCGAAGGTGGGGTAGATGATTGGGGTGAAGTCGTAACAAGGTAGCCGTATCGGAAGGTGCGGCTGGATCACCTCCTTTCTAAGGAAATACCCGGGACGTCGCCAAGCAGGTGTTATATTTACACCTTAATATACGAACTATGAGAATTAAGGGCCTTTAGCTCAGCTGGTTAGAGCGCACCCCTGATAAGGGTGAGGTCGGTGGTTCGAGTCCACTAAGGCCCACCACTATAATTCCATAATTCAAAACCTAACATGGGGCCATAGCTCAGCTGGGAGAGCGCCTGCCTTGCAAGCAGGAGGTCAGCGGTTCGATCCCGCTTGGCTCCACCAAAAAAACTTTTTAAATTGCACCTTGAAAACTGGATAACGAAAGAAAAGAATTGCTGAAACATCCTTTAAAGCTGTTTTTACGTAAGCGAAGGTGAGCGATCACCTGAGCATTTGGTTAAGCTAGTAAGAGCGCACGGAGGATGCCTAGGCACCAGGAGCCGAAGAAGGACGTACTACTAACTGAATACATAGGTTRGKWAGAGGCATACCAGGGGAACTGAAACATCTAAGTACCCTGAGGAAGAGAAAACAATAGTGATTCCGTCAGTAGCGGCGAGCGAACGCGGATTAGCCCAAACCAAGGAGCTTGCTYCTTGGGGTTGTAGGACGTCTCACAYGGAGTTACAAAAGTGTTTGGTAGGCGAAGAGGTCTGGAAAGGCCCGCCAGAGCAGGTAAAAGCCCTGTAACCGAAAGCAAGCACYCTCCGAGACGGATCCTGAGTACGGCGGGACACGAGAAACCCCGTCGGAATCCGGCAGGACCATCTGCCAAGGCTAAATACTCCCTGGTGACCGATAGTGAAGCAGTACCGTGAGGGAAAGGTGAAAAGCACCGCGGAAGCGGAGTGAAAAAGAACCTGAAACCGTGCGCTTACAAAAAGTCAGAGCCCGTTAAATGGGTGATGGCGTGCCTTTTGTAGAATGAACCGGCGAGTTACGATCACGTGCAAGGTTAAGTCGGGAAGACGGAGCCGTAGCGAAAGCGAGTCTGAATAGGGCGAATAAGTACGTGGTCGTAGACCCGAAACCGTGTGATCTACCCCTGTCCAGGGTGAAGGTGCGGTAACACGCACTGGAGGCCCGAACCCACGCATGTTGAAAAATGCGGGGATGAGGTGGGGGTAGCGGAGAAATTCCAATCGAACTCGGAGATAGCTGGTTCTCCCCGAAATAGCTTTAGGGCTAGCCTCGAGGAATGAGCGTCGTGGAGGTAGAGCACTGATTGGGTGCGGGGCCCGCCAAGGGTTACCAAGTCCAGTCAAACTCCGAATGCCATAGACGTGCTACTCGGGAGTCAGACAGTGAGTGCTAAGATCCATTGTCAAGAGGGAAACAGCCCAGATCATCAGCTAAGGTCCCCAAGTGTGTGTTAAGTGGGAAAGGATGTGGAGTTGCAAAGACAACCAGGATGTTGGCTTAGAAGCAGCCATCATTTAAAGAGTGCGTAATAGCTCACTGGTCGAGTGACTCTGCGCCGAAAATGTAACGGGGCTAAACACACCACCGAAGCTATGACATGTACCATTAGGTACTTGGGTAGGGGAGCGTTGAATACGGATTGAAGTTGGACCGTGAGGACTGGTGGACTGTATTCAAGTGAGAATGCCGGTATGAGTAACGAAAAGACAAGTGAGAATCTTGTCCGCCGAAAGCCTAAGGGTTCCTGAGGAAGGCTCGTCCTCTCAGGGTAAGTCGGGACCTAACGCGAGGCCGAAAGGCGTAGTGGATGGACAACAGGTTGAAATTCCTGTACCACCGAAGATYGTTTGAGCAATGGGGTGACACAGAAGGGCAGTGACGCGGACTGATGGAATAGTCCGTCCAAGCAGTGAGGCTGATCGATAGGCAAATCCGTCGATCATAAGGCTGGGCTGTGATGGGGAGCGAAAATTGCAGTAGCGAAGGTCATGTACTCCGGCTGTCAAGAAAAGCCTCTAGTGAGATCTAGGTGCCCGTACCGCAAACCGACACAGGTAGGCGAGCAGAGCATGCTAAGGCGCGCGGAAGAACTCTCGTTAAGGAACTCGGCAAAATGACCCCGTAACTTCGGGAGAAGGGGTGCCTCGGTAGGGTGAATAGCCCGAGGGGGCCGCAGTGAAAAGGCCCAAGCGACTGTTTAGCAAAAACACAGGTCTGTGCGAAGCCGTAAGGCGAAGTATACGGGCTGACGCCTGCCCGGTGCTGGAAGGTTAAGGGGAGCGGTTAGGRGYAAYCCGAAGCTGTGAACCGAAGCCCCAGTAAACGGCGGCCGTAACTATAACGGTCCTAAGGTAGCGAAATTCCTTGTCAGGTAAATTCTGACCCGCACGAATGGCGTAACGACTTGGGCGCTGTCTCAACGAGAGATCCGGTGAAATTTTAATACCTGTGAAGATGCAGGTTACCCGCGACAAGACGGAAAGACCCCATGGAGCTTTACTGTAACTTGATATTGAACTTTGGTACGATCTGTACAGGATAGGTGGGAGCCTWWGAAGCATGAGCGCCAGCTTGTGTGGAGGCAACGTTGGGATACCACCCTGATCGTATCGGAGTTCTAACCTAGAACCGTGAAACCGGTTCGGGGACCGTGTCAGGTGGACAGTTTGACTGGGGCGGTCGCCTCCTAAAATGTAACGGAGGCGCCCAAAGGTTCCCTCAGAATGGTTGGAAATCATTCGAAGAGTGCAAAGGCATAAGGGAGCTTGACTGCGAGACCTACAAGTCGAGCAGGGACGAAAGTCGGGCTTAGTGATCCGGTGGTACCGAATGGAAGGGCCATCGCTCAACGGATAAAAGCTACCCTGGGGATAACAGGCTTATCTCCCCCAAGAGTCCACATCGACGGGGAGGTTTGGCACCTCGATGTCGGCTCATCGCATCCTGGGGCTGAAGTAGGTCCCAAGGGTTGGGCTGTTCGCCCATTAAAGCGGTACGCGAGCTGGGTTCAGAACGTCGTGAGACAGTTCGGTCCCTATCTGTCGCGGGCGCAGGAAATTTGAGAGGAGCTGTCCTTAGTACGAGAGGACCGGGATGGACGTACCGCTGGTGTACCAGTTGTTCCGCCAGGAGCACCGCTGGGTAGCCAAGTACGGACGGGATAAGCGCTGAAAGCATCTAAGCGTGAAGCCCCCCTCAAGATGAGATTTCCCAGTATGTAAGACCCCTTGAAGACGACGAGGTTGATAGGTTCGGGGTGGAAGCACAGCAATGTGTGTAGCTGACGAATACTAATCGGTCGAGGGCTTATCCTAAACACGTTTACTG
>NZ_JBFTPZ010000029.1:0-96156 GCF_056398745.1 Paenibacillus sp. 01T424
GTATCACTGTATCACTCTGCATGCTCGTTTTCCATCAAAAAAAATAGATAATTCGCATAAAAATACAGTTAGTTGAATACAACAGTTTTATTATTATGCACGATTACACGATCTTCAATATGCCATTTCACAGCTCTTGCGAGAACGACCCGTTCAATTGTCCGACCGATTCTTTTCAAATCATCGACGTTGTCACGGTGGCTGACGCGTTGAACATCCTGCTCGATAATCGGCCCGCCGTCTAATTCTTCTGTTACATAATGCGCTGTCGCGCCGATAATTTTTACGCCGCGTGTATATGCCTGCGCATAAGGCTTGCCCCCAACGAAAGCGGGTAGGAATGAGTGGTGAATATTAATGATCCGATTTGGAAATTGTTCAATGAACTTAGGCGAAATGATTTGCATGTAACGCGCCAATACAATGATATCCGCTTTATCTGCAACAACTTCCATTTGCTTGCGCTCGGCTTCTTCTTTTGTAGTCGCTGTAACTGGGATATGGTAATACGGAATGCCAAAGGATTCGACCAGTTCGCGCATATCAGGGTGGTTGCTTATAACCATTGAAATGTCGGCATCAAGATCCCCTGCCTTCCACTGCCAAAGCAGCTCTAGCAAGCAGTGATCCTCTTTCGAAACGAACACAGCAAGACGTTTCTTGCGGCTGGCACGGAATGTATGCCATTTCATATCAAATCGATCGGCTACTCTGGTGAAGTCCTCCATAAGAAGTGGAAGCTCCTTGTCCAGATCAACTAGATCAAATTCAAAACGGATGAAAAACATTCCGCCTTCCGGGTCCATCGTATATTGATCCGATTGAACGATGTTAGCCCCGTGCTCATATAAGAAATGAGAAACAGCAGCTACGATGCCCGGGCGGTCCGGACAAGAAATAAGCATGCGCGCACGCCCGCTCTTTCCACCTGCTTCAACGGTTATTTCAGATGGGGTGGATGGTGATGACATGGACTTCAAACTTCCTTTCGCAATGATCTATATGAATTAATGTTAACTTTAATTAAAGTCTAGCAAGCAGCTCTTTGCCGCCAAACCAAGCCGTAATACGCTGATTGATTTGTTCTTCTGTTAGTCCTGCCGGCAATGCTTCGCCTGCCATTACAAGATCGTACAGACGCTCCATCGGCTCGCGCGGATCTGCTTTTTTTGCTTTTGCGTCATTTTTTAGCAAATCCCAAGTAGAGAGTACAAAACCTCTGGAATCAATTTCTTGCTTGCCGAAGAAATGATGCAGGCGCTCCACATCTTCAAAGAAGCTTTCACCTAAGCGAGCTCTGCCATTGCCGCTCAGCAAAGCGATCTCCGCTTCATACATCGGACGTTCAGTCTTGTCTTCCTTGCCAATCCAAGGCGTTTCCAGTATAAATGGACGCCCCTTAAGGCCCTCATGTTCAACGATTCTTTGAATGGCATCGTGACCAAGCCAGCCTGCGCCAACTGGAGCATGTCTGTCTTTACCAGCACCGCGTGAGTTCTTGCTATCGTTCACGTGAACAACGGCAACGCGGTTTAATCCAACAACACGATCGAACTGCTCAAGAACGCCGTCCAGATCATGAACAAGGTCGTAACCAGCATCATGCATGTGGCAAGTATCCATACATACAGTTAACCGTTCGTTATCCTGAACTTTGTCAATAATCGCCGCAAGCTCTTCGAAGCTGCGGCCAATTTCTGTGCCTTTGCCTGCCATCGTCTCTAGGGCGATGTTAACATTCGTTTCTTTTGTGCCTGCAAGCACTTCATTCAAGCCTTCAGCTATACGAGCGATGCCATATTCTGCATCCTTGTCCGTATAGGCACCTGGATGAAGAACAATATTACGTACACCGATGTAATCGGTACGGCGAATTTCTTCTTGTAAAAAAGAAACCGCAAGCTCGTACGTAGAATCCTTATATGAGCCAAGATTCACAATATAAGGCGCGTGAACCACGATCTCATTAATACCGGATTGCTCCATAAGCGCTTTTCCTTCTTCAATATATAACGAATCGATCGGCTTCCTTCTTGTATTTTGAGGTGCGCCGGTGTAGATCATAAATGTACTTGAGCCATACGATACTGCTTCTTGTGCTGCAGTGAGCAGCCCCTTGTCCGAAAATGATACATGGGAACCTATTTTCAACATAAATATTACGCCCCTTTCGGTTGATCAAACCTTATTTTACAAGGAATGTCGAAATAAATCTAGGAATACGGTATAATTCATTATTGAGGTGAAAGACACGTATGAAAGTTGCCCCCGACTGGTTTATGTATTTTATCGTTTTTTGGGCGGTCGTCATGGTTGCGGCTATGTCGATTGGCGGATTTTTCATGTTTCGAAAATTTCTCAAGGTGCTTCCGATGCGAGACGGCAAGTCTAAGCTCGATTGGCAAAACTACTGGGTAGATCGCAGTCGCAGCATGTGGAATGATGATTCCAAAAGTTTGCTGGACGAGCTTGTTTCCCCAGTGCCAAGCGCTTTTCGTGATATAGCTAAACATTCTATCGCAGCCAAGATTGGTCAAGTGGCGATTGAACATGGCGCATCATCCGTTACGCGCGAGCATTGTATCGAAGGTTACATACGAGCAACTCCTAAACGTGATTACCGTAGTCTTGTTACTTTTCTTGACCGTCAAGGAATCGACTATACTCCCTATAAGCATCTACTTAATAAATAAGTTTAAGCCGCATCAGTGCGGCTTAAACTTATTTATATTTAATCATCAATTAATGCCCCCCTTAAATACATGCTTCATACTCGTATTTTATGGTTATATATAAAAATGTAACCTAATACTCATCTATTTCGTTATTAATTACAGGAGGTGGTTCTCATGATGAACTCATCGAAGCGAAGAAGAAACAAAAAAGCAGCTACAGCAGGAGCCGTTCTTCTCGCTGTTATGCTCGCAACATCCGCATGTGGCGGTGGCAATACTAATGCAGGAAACGAACAGCAAGGCAGTCCAACCGACGGACCAGTTATTACTCAGTTGCCAGAAGATAATGGTGTCATTGATCCTGATCTTTCTTCACCGGAACCGACAGATACTGCAACAAACAATAACGGTACGATCGAGGATCCAGCAGCGCCAAACAAAGTGAATGAAGGTATTTATAGCGGTCTAAGCGACTCGCACTCTATAGAAATAGAAACAGCTGCCGGTGCAATTGCACTTCAAGTAACAGATGACCAAAAAAGCACGTTAGAAGCATTACCGGACGATGCTAAAGTGAAATTTGAGTATTCGGAAAAAGCCATTGAAGGTGAAGCGACCCTCAAACAAAATTGGTTAGTTAAAATTGAAGAAATAAAGTAATCAATGAACTGAAGTAATGGGTGAATTGAAGGAGCGAACGAGGATGCGGGTTGCAATAGCTGGAGGAACTGGGTTTATCGGAAGTGCGCTTACCAAGGCTTTGCTTGAGAGAAATGATGAGGTATGGATTATTTCCAGAACTAGTTCTAAAAATCAATCCAATCGCACTGGGTTTAACCAATTAACTTGGGATGAACTCGAAGTTGCTCCTGCTTTGCTGGAAGGCATAGATGCCATAGTCAATCTCACAGGTGAATCCATTAATCAAAGATGGAATCAAGCTGCCAAGAAGCGTGTCATGGACTCAAGACTAACAGCAGCCGCCCGCATCTCAAAGCTTGTACAATCGCTCGAGCACAAGCCGCCGCTTGTCATTAATGCATCCGGCATTTCTGCGTATGGCATATCAGCAGACGGTATTTTTGATGAATCAAGCCCGACTAAAGTTACCGATTTTTTATCCGAAGTCGTTCAGAAATGGGAACAGGCCGCAGACAGCATACCAGCTGAGCGGCTTGTTAAGCTTCGTGTGGGCGTTGTTCTAGACAAAAAGGAAGGCGCTTTTCCTTTAATGGCTATGCCTTATCGCTTGTTCGGCGGAGGTAAGATCGGCAGCGGCAAACAATGGCTGTCTTGGATTCATCTCGAGGATATGATTCGGCTAATCCTATTTATTTTGGACAACAACTTTATTGATGGACCCATCAATGCTTCTTCACCTGAACCTGTAACAAATGATTCATTTGGTCGAGCCATTGGCAAAGCAATGGGCCGGCCTCATTGGTTCCCGGTTCCAGCTTTTGTGATGCGAACTTTATTTGGTGAAATGTCCACACTTCTATTAGACGGACAGCGAGCTTTGCCAAGCAGAGCGCTTGAAAACGGGTTTGTGTTCCGCTATCCAACGGTAAATAGTGCAATGGAAGAACTTGTAGGACAAGGTTAGCTTCATTTCTTATTCCGATTTCAGCACATACGCTGGTCCTTGCTCGCCTGCAAGATGGATGACATCTCCTATCGATAGCTTATAGCTTTTATAAGGGATCATCATTTGTCCATTTAGCAGGCTTCCATTCCGGGAACCTAAGTCTTTCGCTTTATATTCACCCTCTAAGATTTCAATTTCCAAATGAAGCCGCGATATACCGCTTGCCCCCTCTGCATAACTTACCTGCTCTCCCGAACGCCCAATTTTAAAGCTTCCTTCTTGTAATTCTATCCTGTTCTCCTGACTCTTCCACCTCCTTTGGAGCCATACTGACGATTCACCTAAACCCTCCAATGACTGATTATTTCCTAGCAATACTGTTGGTTCTGCTATATGAGAAACGGGATTTGCTGCAACAACATGCAGCGAGGCCGCCGACTGAGACTCGAATAATTCGCTCTGATCCTCTGGCGGTTTAATAGCTGGCGCCTCGACAGAATCATCATTTGCATGAGCACGATTAAGCCCTGGAAATAGTCCAGAGTGGAACGATGACTCTTCTATCATTTTTTCCGATTCGTCGTAGTCTGCTTCGTCATTTGTTTTCTTTTTCCAAACTAGCATAACGGCTGCTAATAACAGCAAGGAAATGCCCGAGCTGATCAATAAGCTCTGCCTACCAGCAGCTTCAAAATAAACAAATCGCCAAACACATGCAAGTGCTACGACAATAATTGCTGTTCCGATCCATTTTTTCTTTGTTTCCGGTTCATCGTCTTCCCTATCCAAAGGGTCAGCATACTGTTTTGAAAATAATTCATGATCCTTAAACTCTTCCATTATAGGGGCGGAGTATGAACGCAATGAAGGGTTTGGTATTTGAACCCGCCCTTTTTCATCGCTATTCGTCAACTCAGATCGCTGCTGCCAATCTAATAGTGGATTTTTTTGCGTTGGAGCAGGTTTTGCTGCTTGCTGCATCTCCGGCTTCTCTATTGCCTCGTATCGCTGGTTCGATGAAGATGAAGCTTCCCCTATGAGTTCCAACAGCGTCGCCCGCAGCTCTTCAAGAGGCCATCTCTTGCCGAAATGCTGAAGCACACGCTTTAATCCTTCCCCATCAATGCGGTCTACATAAGAGGTGAAACGCACAATTAACGCCAAGAGATCGCCCGCTCCTTTTGTTTGTTCAGCAGTCCCCTCCATTATTGGAATATAAGCAAGCCGTATATCATGAAGCTTTTCTCCAATAAAAATATATTGTTCATCAAGCAGACAGCCCTCTGGCCGCAGCATATAATGCCTGCATTCGAATAACGCATCCGCAACGCCTAATATTAGCATGTAGTATTGCTCCATCGAGAGCTGCTGTTGCTGCAGCCTGTGCAAAAGCATTCTCATTCCTGAAAGCTTGTATCGGAATGTAACCTTGCTATCCAGCTCGAACCAATCAATAGGCAGCAGATAGGGAATTCGTTCGCTATGAAGCATATGAAGCTCAATTTCATCAAGTTCGCTTCTATACAAGCCACTCTCTCGATCAATAATCATCTCATGCGACTGATCCATAGCAAAATCAATCCGAAAGCTTTTCATTTCTCAAATTCCCCCCTTGTAACATGAAAACTTAGCTGAAAATGGACCATACGGTAACAGCAGCGGGTGCAACCGCCAACATAAACGGAAATTTTTTGCCTGATTCCGCCCATTGCAGCCACTGAAGCTTCCTATACCCTGCCACTGGCACGACAAATGCGGTTACATCAGCAGCCATTCTTTTCCCGAATGCACGATTTACAATGACAAGAAACACGCCAATTGCACCAGCATATAAGATGGCATAAAACATCATCTGCAACACCAACCATACTCCCACCCAAGCTCCCAATGCGCCAAACAGCTTTACGTCGCCAGCACCTATTCCTCGGGCAAGATGAAGCAGCAGCAAAGGAATAAATCCGGTTAAAGCGCCAACTGCTGCAATTGCAGCTCCTTCCAAACCGCTGATAGCAGTATGATAAATAAATGCAGCGGAGAAAAAAGTCACAGTCAGCCAATTCGGTATAATTTGAGCCTTTAAATCCGTATAGAGAGCAATCATTAAAAACACTGCAACAACAGCTATTACAATAAACTCCATGGCGACTCCCCTCCAAGGCGGCTAAGTCTTTCCTTACTTTCTATCGCTGCTCTTCTCAACGACAAAATGCATCGACACTTGATTGTTTTCCTTATTCACCTCTGAAGCTTTAAGCTCCCATGTGCCAGGAGTTGTATTTCCGGATACATGCCAGGTCCATTTGATATAGCCATCTGGATCGGCAACTGCTTCACCAAGATGTTTCGCTTTGCTTGAGCCGCTTTTATAAGTAACACCCAAAGAAATCGCAGCACCCGGCAGCGTTTTCACTGTAACGGCAGCTTTCTTGCCAGGTCGGAGCGGATTTGGCTCAATAGAAACGATTTGTATCGGAATGTTTTCTTGATCATTTTTGTTTTCACCATATCTTGCTGGTGCGGCGTCACTTATCCAAACACGTTCGGAGGCTTGCTCTTTAAGGACAATCGGTTTACCGTAAAAAGGCAGCTTTAACGGAAAGTCATATTCCACCTCGATAGCTAGATTCGGCTCATGCTCTTTATTTAGATCCGGAAGCGATAACCAGCTCAGCCTTATCTTCTGGGGATCAATAATGGCTGCATCAGAAAGTTCACTTATTAACGGCTGAATAACAGATCTGCCTATTTCAGTAGCGGCCATATTTTGAATCGGACGAAAATCTCCTCGCAATGTAGATGAAACCAAAGCTCCTGCGGGTGAAGGCAGCCATTCAGCCGCTTCTGCGGCAATCTCACTCCATGAAGATAAAGGAATATTTCCTTTGGAAGGCAGCGGAACGACGGCTGATGCCTGCTGCCAAGCAAGTTCTACTGGATAGATATGTGCCGCCATTTGCCTTACGGTCTGAGAAGCAGCAGAATGCAGTGCCAACTGTACCGCACATAAACGAATGAGCATGACGAAGACTAGCAGCACAACAATAACCATAGGCATAACTAATGCAGCTTCTACGACTATCGAACCTTGTTCCTGCTTAAGGCGTCGACATTTAATAAGACCAGCCCATCGTTTGTGTCGTTTCATAACGGTTGCCTACAACCTTTCCTTCCAGAAGTCCGACTGCTCCCAGCGTCCGAATTAATCCGGGTATGAACCAAAGCTCCATCGAAACGGCTGCTTCTCCTGTCACTCCGCTCGGGACTGCAGAGAGAATCGTCCCACTGTTTAGTTCGATGGCTGCAATCATCCGGGCCAGACTTGCCCCATCATCGGCACCATGCATCAGTATAAAAAGACGTAAATAATCCGTATATGAAAGCTCTACTTTTATGTATTTGGAAAGTGGGGCAGACCCTCGTTCAGTGAAAGCAAGCATATCCTCGATCGATTTCTCTAATCCATAAATAAGCGCAGCTGATAAGATAAGCAATGGATGGCCTAATGATTTGCTTTCAAGCAGCCCCTCCATCGTTCTCACAGCCAGTCGAGCCGCAAATAATTCACCATATGCAGCAGCTATATTCCCTACTGGATTGTTGAAGCCATAAATAATATATTCCGCTTCCTGATTATGAAATGAAATGGCATGTGACAACTCTGAAATTTCTCCTCCAGTCATCATCGAACGTAAATGCTGAGGAGCAAAAGAAGTGAAGCGTTGAATAACGTATTCACCAAAGTATAATGAATCTCTCGTTTTCTCTAGCATCCCGGCCATACCTGAGAACAATCCACCCATAAGCGTATTAGACTGCTCTGCTGCCATATGCGCATCACTTGCCTTCTCCATGTCGACAGTCTCTATTGCTACATCAGTCTGCTCATTGAATAATAGGTTATCGTTATAACGAAGCTGTACCTGTTCGAACACCTTTTGATGTTCTTCCATTTGCGGGATACTTGTCAGTCCATGCAGCAAGCTGCGTGCCTGATTCCAGAGAGAACCGGCTTGCTCCTTTTGCTGTTTAAGCTGTTTCGATATCTGACCCTGATCGAGTGCTTTCTGTCGATCAACGATGATACTAGCAGGTCGAATATATTTCTGTTCATATGCCCCATAAGCAAGACGCAGGCTTGTGACGCTTTCAAGCAATGTATCAGCAGTTATGCTCTTAACAGGCTTAACTATAGAGGCAAGGCTGCTGGACTGATATGCCCCTGCTTCCATATCGATTGAAGCAGCAGACGAGCCCTGCGCCTCCACCTCCTGACGGTACTCCGTGAACCATCCATCCGTCTTTACAAGCTCATCCGCAGCTTTCCTTACCTGCTCAATGTCGGAAGCAGCATCAGCGGGAACCTGATGCTGTTCAGTATTTGTTGCCTTATGCTTGGACACCGTATCATATCCACTATGCTGAGGCTGTTGATTAGCTTGTTGAACAATTCTCAGCATATCGTCATTAAATGCTCTTGCAGCTTCCAGCTCCTGTATTGCTTCTCCCTGAAGCTTCACATGCTGTCTATGTATTTCATCACTCACTTTGCGCAGCTCCATAGCAAAAGCTCTCACTTTCTCCTCGTATGCTTCTATTTCAGCTGTATACATTATTTTCTGCCCGGCAGTTAACGATTGATTATATATAACTTTGGCTGCATATGAGCTGTATTCCCCCGCAATGCTCAGAGCAGAATTCCCCTCTATTGCTACTACATCTGGCTGGACAGGAATTAACATAGAAATACTGCTTCCACTTATCGTCGAAGCCATCTGCTTTTGCAATTGAAGTACATTCGCTAGATGAATTTCCCGTTTCTCATAAAGCTTCCGCATACTCTCCAGCAAACTTATTGCAATCGATGCCTCCTTCATTGCACCTGCCATAGGTACAAACCTTGCTGCGAGATCCAATGTAAAATCTACTGGCGCCTTATACTTCATTTCTTCGAGCACCTGTCTTGAGAATACATTATGGCTGCCTAGAAACGTCGCTGCGTGCAGTGCGGCAGCATCTGACTTAGCGCGAACCAGCTTTATCCCTGATCGACCCGAGTCATCTGCTGTTTCTGTATTCGCCGTCATCATTTCCTCGAATATGATTTGACCGTCTGTACCACCACGGCCGAATAAACCATATCGCTCATATAGAACAGCATCATAAGCAGAGAGTACAGATCTTACGCTTGACCTTACAGCATCCTCTGTTAACTTATGCAGAGCCGCAATTCGGGCATAATCAATAAGCAAAGAGAAAAACAAAAGCAGCGAGGATAAAACAATAACCGAAAACACGGTCACTGCCCCATTTTCTCGAAAGAAAAGCTTGCAAACAAACTGCCGATAACGATGCTTCAAATCTTTTTTTATGCTCACTGCTGCCTGCACCTCCATCGGAACCTTTCAAGCCTTATCTGTTCCGCTACATTATGGCTTTGTCGCCTTCCCCTTACCTTTATAAGTATCCAGCACTTGACCAGCCTGAGACTTTGCTTGCCCCGCTCCTCCAGCCCGATTTGCAAACCTTGATGAATAATAGCGTACGAGATTAACACTCCGAATAAACTCAGTTGGATCAACAACCGTGGAAGAGGCTGCACTTTTGGGTTCACGCTTCAACCAGCTTTTCTCAATGGATTCAGCCGATAAAGGCTCCTTCAGTTTGACTTTGATCACTCTTCTCAGAATGCTGCTTGAATAGCTGATTTCTCCTTCGTATGTTAGGCCTGCTTGTCCCAACCATCTAGCAGACTGCTCTATTTTCCGAATAGCTAAAGCATTCTTTTCTCCATCACCCGTCTCTGCAAGTGGGAGCACGACTTTCGCTGCATCATTTTCTCCTCTCAGTCCAAACAAGCTGCTGAGCACGCCATCCTCGCCAATACGCCAATATAAACCATCATAACTTGGCTCATTGAGCATGCCACTTCTTGCATCTCGATTACTGTTATCCCAGCTGAAAGCCGCACGCTCTGCTGTTGAAGACGCTGCATAATAGACAATGACCTTCTCGTACATGTACATTCCAAATAAAATAAACAACAATATAAGCCCGAACAGCATTGGAAATACGATCGTAGACTCCAGCGTAAAGCTGCCTTGCTCCTTCTTAAGCAAGCGAAGCAGCCCTGCATTTATTCGCAATCTGTTCAAAAGCCTCACCCGCTAACTGAAAATTTTGTCCGCCTCGTCATCTGCTTTGCCCATCAAGCGCTCAATCAGCTCAATAATCCAGTCTTTAAACAACAGTGCAATAATGATGACAACCGCAATAATCAAAATAATTTCAAGCGTCCCTAAACCATCCTCCTCTTTCCAAAATGAACGTAGCGATTGGCTTATTTTTCTCATCCTTCATCTTCCTCCCTAATTTAAGTTAAGACATGAGCAGTACTGCGGGTGCAGCTACCAAAATCATGAGTACTAACAAAATACCTACAAGCGGAAATACAAGCTTTGAGGAGGCTTGCTCCCCGCGCGATCTAGCGATTGCCTTGCGCTTCTCCCATAAAGTGTAAGAGAGCTCTCGCAATGCAAGAATAAAATGCTCTCCACCGCGGCGATAATTCAATAAGAGCACCGTTGTAAAGATCGAAACCTCCTGCACCGCACATCTTCTATTAAACCGCTCCATTACCGTACTGAACGATTGACCGTTGCGAAGCATAGATACCGTCTCTCCCCATTCCTTGTAGAGAGGATGCTCGGTAGCCTCCTTTCCCTCCAAGCATCTTGCTAGCGCTTGCTGTACTGTCTCACCGGCACCGACCAGCAGCATTAACTTGCTGAGCATAACGGGGAGCTCCATAATGATTTGCTGCTTTCGTTCCTCAACTTGCCGCCTTGCATCTACGAAAGGGCGTATCGTTAGCACGATGCTGAACACTACCCCCATGACTAACAGTGTAGGCTCCTGTCCAAGTAAACTCATCCAAGCACAACCTGTTAAAGCAGCATATCCCGTACCTAGAGCAGCAGTTGCTTCACCTTTTGTCCGCTCGATTGACCAGCTGCTATCCTTCAATAAGAGGAGCTTCATATGGTAGCTGCCCATAGGCAGATGCAGCGTATCAAAAAGCTTGAACCGTTCTATCACACGCATAAAAGGGTCAATCAAACTTAGCTGCATAAGCTGCTGCCGCGTTTGGTCATTCGTTTGTTTTCTACCCATTAGCTGACGCCATATGGCATACAATGCTCCTTTTCCTGCCAAGTACACCCAAATCACCGTTAAAGTAACCGGTGCAATTGCCGCGAGCATGCTTTGTCCCCTTTCATCTTACATTCGGATACTCATCATCTTTGCCATCAACCAAAAGCAGAGAAGCAAAAGCAGCAGCGCTCCCGTCAATAGCAAATATCCGATTCCTCCATATAAAGGAGCCATATAGTCGGGTGCAGCTAAGCTTAAAAACGCTAAAAAAACAAAAGGCACCGCCATCATAATTCGACCTTCGAATTTTTTTTGAGCAACCATAACTGCAATTTCCTGCTCAATTTCTAGTTTCTCTCCAATGATGATCGAGGTTTGTTTCATCACCTCAAGCAAATCTCCTCCAGAGCGCTTGCAAGCAGCTAATGCATCAACGAACTGAGTAATCTCATCAATTCCTGCACGATTAGCAAAGTTGCGCAGCGCATATTCTAAGGGCTCGCCGTTATCTAGACGAAAGTGAATGATTTGAAACTCCAGCAGCAGCTCCGTTCGAGCATCAGGGTAAATTAGCTTCAAATCATCGTGAGTAGATAAAAATGCATTTTCAAGAGAGCGCCCTGCTGCAAGCGAGGATGTCAGTGAAAATAAAGCTTCTTTAAATTGCAGCTTCAGTCTCTCCTTGCGCTGTTCCAGAAGAAATTTTCGTCTAATTCTAGGAGCGAGTATACCGAAGCTTGCCGCTGCAAATGAAAGGAACACAGAATGATAAAATAAAAAGACAGCACCATAGAAAATCACAGCTGCGATTAAGGACGTAGTGATAAACTGGTTTCGTTTAAGTGGGTATTGTTCATAATTGGTAAGGGTTCGGCCAGCTCGAAGATTCGCTAGCGTCGCATCGCTTTCCCAGCCGCACCATAAGAGCATTCTCTCTATCCGTCCCCCATGCTGACGATGAAGGCTGCTGCTTTTATTCACGCCGCTTGAATTGTTCATATCGCCACTCCTTCGACCGTTCTTTTCCCAGCAAGCGTCAATTTGTCCATTCTCATTACCGGATTCGCTGTACGTTTTAGCCCGCCAAGCACTCTGCCATTCCGCTCTCCCTCCTCCTCAAAAATAAACAGTGGATTAAGCAATATTTCTCCATCTTCAACGCCAATGACCTCGCATATCTCCGTCACTTTGCGGGTGCGATCACGGAATCTTGATAGATGGATAACAATATCGATGGCTGAGGCGATTTGCTGGCGAATAACGATCACTGGCAATTCTGCTGCACTTAGCACCATCGACTCCAGCCGAGCCATCATATCCTTCGCGCCATTACTATGGCCCGTTGACATGCTTCCGGCATGGCCGGTATTTAATGCCTGCAGCATATCAAGAGCCTCTCCTCCCCGCACCTCACCGACGATAATGCGATTGGGACGCATCCGAAGCGAGGCACGTATGAGGTCGCGAATCGTAATCTCCCCTTTCCCCTCCGTATTCGCATTGCGCGTTTCCATCGCTACTAAGTTAGGAATGGAGCGAATTTGCAGCTCAGCAGAATCCTCGATCGTAACAATCCGCTCATCCGGCTGGATAAACTGCGACAATGCATTTAAAAAAGTTGTTTTGCCTGTTCCTGTTCCGCCGCTAATAAACATATTGTATTGAGCCCCGACGAGCTCTTTCAAAAACGATGCCGCTTCTTGCGAGAGCGAATGGAAGGCTACTAGCTCCTCCATCGTTAGAGGCTGATCTGGGAACTTCCGAATGGTCATGCATGGTCCTTTGAGCGCAACCGGCGGCAATACAACATGTACCCTAGAGCCATCCTTCAGACGGGCGTCAACAATTGGCGTAGATTCGTTAACGACACGATTCACACTCGCAACAACAGTCTGGATCAGATCCTCGAGCCGTTCTCTGCTTTCAAAAGAAACCGGCAATAGTGTCATTCGCCCTCTTCGTTCCACAAATATTTCCGCATGATGATTAATCATAATTTCACTAATGGAGGCATCCTCCATGAGCGGCTGCAAAATATCAAGACCTCGAAACGAATGGAACAGCCTCCGTACAAGCTTCACTTTCTCGGTTGCGGTAAGAGGATGAAGATCGCACCATTCGAAAACGATTTCTTCTGCTATTCTCATCAGGCTATCATCTGACAGTGATCCGCTAAAATCAATTTTGGCTCGTACCTTGTTGCGCAGCTCAAGCACCGTTTCATCGCTCAGCAATTGATCCGCCTCCTTCCATATAAAGCTGCTTGAATAATTGATCTGCAGCTGCTCGGTATAACGGCGATGACAGCAGAGCAACATGGCTTGCTCCTCGCCATTCTGGAATTTCCGGCAGCCCCACCTTAGCGCATGCCATGCCATCAATCTCGTTATGAACGGTTTGCTTCGGATTAACCACATGGTTTTTTACGCATTTGAATTTATTGGACAAAGAGCTAAAGCGATCACTCCACTTTTGCGCTCCATAACGCAGGGCCATTTTTTGTTTATCCCTCACAGACGGATTATCGCTTGCAACCCAAAGCACATGATTTGATCGTTCAAAAATAGCAAGGTGCAGCTCATCCAGACCGCCCTCCAAATCAACAATAATGAGATCATACTGCCCGCTTCGAGCAATCGTACTCACTATTCCCGCCGCATCTTCCTCATTAAGCGTCAATCTATCCTCCAAATTGGTGCACGGGGCTAAATAATCACCCTTAAGCTGCGAATCCCGTTTTCGATGCTCCATAAGCCAATTGACCGACTGCCCCGGCTGTGCCTTGAGTCCATAAAGCAGTTCTGACAACCCCTCCTCTCTCACCCCTCCTTCACTGAGGCCATCTGTATATTGCTGGTTGTGCAGCCAAGCTTCAGAAGAGTTCCACCGCTCAAGGTTCAGATAAAAGGTACGACATTGATGCACACTTGCAGCATGTACCAAATGCAGCGCCAAAGCCGTCTTCCCAACTCCCCCCGATGCCGAATAAACAGATATAATATTCATGCCAGACGGCCTCTCGTAAGCGCCTGACGAAGAGGCCGCATGTCCTATCGCTTGGGAATGAATCTCCGAAAAACGCTTCAGCAGCTGGGGAATGGGTTGATATTGCAAAAGCTCATGCTTCTCCTTGCTCTCTCCCAGCTGTAGTACTAGAGCAATTACAGGAATACCCGCTTGCTCTGCATCCATTTCTGCAAGCAGCTCAGGCTGAGCAGCCACTAAGTCAATCTTGTAGCCTTGCTTCACATAGAGCTTCCAAGAATCTGCGTGCGTGAACGCGATAATCTGCCATTGCTCGCCAAGCTTGCTGCCTTGCATATAATCAGCCAGCCGCTTCAAGTATTCCGGCTCTCTTACCGCCACAGCAAGTTGATATTTATTCAGCCCCTTCACCTTCCTTCCGCTTAGAAAACACAAAAAAAGCACCGTAGAAGGCGCAGATATCTGCGTCCTTATACGGTGCTTCCGTGTTTGATCATTAACTTTGTTTAAAATTTACCATACCCATATTCCATTCGTCAACTAAGGAATTTTCTGCTGTTTATCTTATTTCTTTAACTTACAATTCCGTTGACTATTGGAAAAAGTTTTTGATCTCGCGCTCTGCGCTTTCGATAGAGTCAGATCCATGAATAATATTGCTAGCTACATCGATTGCAAAATCTCCACGGATTGTACCTGCAAGGGCTTCAGATGGATTCGTTGCGCCAATAAGACTCCTTGCGTTTTTAATAGCGTCTTTGCCTTCCCATATCATAGCAAATACAGGCCCCGAAACGATAAAATCGACCAACTCGTCAAAAAACACTTTTGAGCGCAAATGCTCATAATGTGTCTCGGCTTGCTCTCTTGAAAGGCGCATTACCCTTGCATCTACTAGTTTAAAGCCCTTCTCTTCAAATCGAGCAACAATACGACCTACTAAACCACGCGCGTAACCATCTGGCTTTACCATTACAAACGTTTTATCCATGTTGAATCCCCCTTTGTCTCTATCGGTATAGCCATTTATTTGTTAAGCCATTCAGTAATAATACCTGCAGTCTCTTCAATAGCACGATTTGTAACATCTATAACAGGACAATTCAATGATTTCATGACGGACTCTGCATAATCAAGCTCTTCTTGAATACGCTCGGTTGTCGCATACTGCGCAGATGCCGGAAGTCCCAGCGTCTTAAGCCGTTCAGAGCGGATCTCCAGAAGATGCTCAGCTTGCATCGTTAAACCTATAATGAGCCTGCCAGGTGCAGGCTTCAATTCTTCGGGAGGATTAACCTCGGGCATTAACGGCAGGTTAGCCGTCTTAATTCCTTTATGGGACAAAAAGATGCTCAGCGGCGTCTTCGACGTTCGAGATACGCCAATCAGGACGACCTGCGCTTGTACAAATCCTCGAGCATCCTTGCCGTCATCATATTTCACAGCGAACTCAATAGCATCCATCCGGCGATGGTAAGCATCGTCAATGGAGTGCAGCAGCCCCGGCTCACGCTTCGGGAAACTCCCAAACGTATCAACGTATGCTTGCATCATCGGTCCCATGACATCAACAGCTCTAACTCCAGCTCTAAAAGCCTCTTCCTTCATTTGCTCCCGAAGCTCCGGCTGGACGAGCGTGTAGCTTATAAAACCGCCAGTACTAGCGGCCTCAGCCACGATACGAATAATTTCATCCTCGGATTTAATATGGCCGTAACGCTTTATTTTCACTTGTTCTGAGGAGAATTGACGTAAAGTCGCCTTTGCAACTGCTTCCGCCGTTTCTCCAACAGCATCGGAGCATACATAAATGATCTGCTGTTTCATAACTCTGGCTCCCCCAATTTCCCATCCATCGCGATGTCCGCCATAAGACGTATAATGTTCGACTTCGATACCCAGCCAGTAACCTCTGGATCAGTCACCTGATCCTCGCGCGGAATGATAACTGGTAAACAATCTACTTGATGAAGCGACATTTTGCGAATCGCTTCCATCACAGATTCGTCGGGCATTAGCGTCACAATATTAGGATAACGGGTCATCACCATACTGATAGGAATAGATGCAGCACCAGCGTTGCCAAGCGTTATTTTCAGCAAATCCTTCGGTGTTACGATTCCTACAAAACGTTTCTGCTCATTAACGATCAGAAGAGTATCTGCATTTTCAGTAAATAACGTAATAACAGCGTCATGCACGGACAACGAGTCCGGAACATTAACGGGAACACCTTGTACTTCTCTCACCTTCATATTGTTCAATTGCTGCAAAGGCTCGCTGCTTGAGCGATAGGTGTTGCCTAGAAAATAACCAACTTTGGGCTTCGCATCAAGCAATCCAAGCATGACGAGAAGTGATAAGTCCGAGCGTAGTGTGGGCCTGCTGACACCTAGAGATTCTGCCAACTGCTCACCTGTAATCGGCGCATGCCTCTTCACAAGCTCAAGAAGCTCCAATTGCCGCGAAGATAATTGAATCGCACTCTCCCCCGTCCTCTATATGAGTCATACTTGTATTATATAGTACTATTATTTAAAAATAATATATCATATTAATAATTAATGTACAATATATGGTCGTCCTACTCGTTAAAAATAACTTTATATAACGCTTGTGTACCGCTATTTTCTTCACCAAGTGAAATAAGTTGCTCATATAAAGAACGAGCTAACGCTAGTCCTGGCAAAGGAAGACCCATCTCATCAGCTGACTCGATGGCGATTTTAATATCTTTCACAAAATGTTTTACGTAAAAGCCCGGAGCAAAATCTCCATTGATAATGCGTTGTCCTAGATTGGACAAGGACCAGCTTCCCGCAGCACCGGCTTCAATGCTTTTCAATACTTTGCTAGGTTCGAGCCCCGCTTTTTTGGCATAGGCAAGAGCTTCGCTCACGCCAATCATATTGGATGCAATCGCGATTTGATTACACATCTTAGTGAATTGACCCGCCCCTGCTTCACCTTGATGAACGATGTTTTTACCTATGAGCATAAATAATGGCAATATCGCATCATAGGCTTGCTCCGAGCCTCCAACCATGATTGACAGTCTAGCCTCCTTCGCGCCTACATCGCCGCCAGAGACTGGGGCATCCAGCGCCATAAGCCCTCTTGTGCCAGCCTCTGCTTCTATGCGTTTGGCAAGAGCAGGACTTGAGGTAGTCATATCAATAAGCACTGCACTGGACCTAGCATTTTGCAATAAACCATCAGCTCCAAAATAAACCTCTTCCACGTCGGCCGGATAACCTAGCATCGTAATAATAATATCCGATTGCTCCGCAACCAACTTCGGCGAATCCTGCCAAACAGCCCCCTTTGATACCAAGAGGTCTGCTCTTGATTTCGTTCGGTTAAACACATTCACTTCATATCCGTGATCAAGCAAATGGCCCGCCATGCTTGCGCCCATAATACCCGTTCCAATAAATCCGACAACTTTTTTGTTTGCTTGCTCTTTCAATTTCATTCCGCCTCTCTGTGTTTCTCAATAATCGAACATAATCTTATTATAATATAATCTGCCTCGCTTCCCGCAAATCAAAGAAATGCACTCCTGTTTTACAGAAGTTTTTGCAGTAGCTAGAATACTATCCATCCCAATTCCATATAAAAAAAGCCGTAGACCAATGGTTTCCCATGCCTACGGCTACTGCTAATGCTACTACAGCACTTCTGAAGAAGCGCTTTACTTGTTTGTCATTTCGATGAACTGATCTACATCAACAGCTGTCAATGCAACCGCCTCGCGCCAGAAGTCCATCTCTTCCACATTTACGCCAAGATGCTCTTTTGCAAGCTGCTCTACGGTCATGCGGCCAGTGTCACGAAGCAATGCAACATACTTGTCTTTGAAATCTGAACCTTCCTTCAGTGCCCTTGCATAAATACCCGCGCTGAATAGATAGCCGAATGTATAAGGGAAGTTGTAGAAAGGAACATCCGTTAAGTAAAAATGTAGCTTCGATGCCCAGAAATGAGGATGCACCTCACCTAGCGTATCGCAATAAGCTTCCCGCTGTGCATCTTCCATTAAGGAATTAAGCTCTTCAACGGATACTAAACCTTCGCTGCGACGCGCATAGAAACGAGTCTCGAATAAAAAGCGCGCATGAATGTTCATAAAAAATGCAACAGACCGCTGAATTTTATCTTCAAGCAATCCAAGCTTCTCCTCGTCCTCCGTTGCTGTTTTAAGTGCTTGATCCGAAACGATCAGCTCTGCAAACGTCGAAGCGGTCTCAGCTACATTCATCGCATATTCTTGCGACAACGCTGGCAGATCGTTCATGACATGCTGATGGTAAGCATGACCCAGCTCATGCGCAAGCGTCGAAATATTCGAAGCCGTACCTGAATACGTCATGAATACACGAGTTTGACCACTCTTTGGAAAAGCGGTGCAGAAGCCGCCTGGACGCTTCCCTGGACGATCCTCAGCCTCAATCCAGCCATCTTTGAAGGCAAGCTCCGAGAATTCCGCCAGATCGGGACTAAACGTCTTGAACTGCTCGATTATAAAAGCTGCCGCTTCGTCATAAGGAATTGTTTTTGTCGCAGCTCCGATTGGCGCTTCTACATCATGCCAGTCCAGCTTCTCCACACCAAGCAGCTTCGCTTTACGATCTAAATAACGAACTAGCACCTGTTTGCTTTCTTGGATTGCAGACCACATCGCTTGCAGTGTAGCTTCGCTCATCCGGTTCATTTGCAGCGGCTCCTGCAGCACCGAATCCCAGCCGCGCTTGTCGTACAGCTTTAAACGAAAGCCTGAAATTCGGTTTAACGTCTCTGCACATAAATCCGCCTGCTCTGCCCATTCCCTCTCCCACTCTGTGAATGCAGCCTTCCGAACATTGCGGTCTCCATCGGATAAGCGGTTATGCATTTGACCAGCGGATAAAACTTTTTTCTCCCCGTCTTTTCCTACATCGTTAAATTTCGCTCTGGATACAATGACGTTGTAATAATCGCCCCAGCCATGGTAACCGTCTACCGCTAAATCTCCAGCCAACGCTTCCAGCTCAGGAGCCATTTTCTGCTTTGCAAGCTCGCGGCGTTCAGTTAGGCTGAACGCTACCTCAGCGAGCTGTGGGTGCGTCAGCAGCTTTTCCCATTCACTATCATCAAGACCTCGCAGTACGTTGTCAAAGCGGGTAAGCACCCCTAGAAACTTCGCAGCAAGCGTCTTTACGCGATCGCTTTGTGAGTTCGCGGCTGTGTCTCGCATATTCTGAGCCAACAAGCATGAAACAAACGACTCTGTTTCACGCAGCCTAATGATGATGCTTTGCAGCAGCTCCGTCATCGCCGCAATTTCAGAAGCTCCAATGCTTGCTTCCGTTAAAAGTGCGGCATCGAGCTTCTCAATGTCCTCATCCATGCCCTTCAGCTCCTGCAAGAACGCTGCTGAGCTTGAGCCACCCTCATAAAAAACTTCTAAATCCCAACTTTGCGGATATCCCGTATTCATTGCTCTCATCCTCTCTTCCATAAAAAAAGCCAAGATGCGGCCGCGTTTTTATTTGCGCAAACCTTCTCGGCAGTGTATAACTTAATTATATCCAGATTGGAGGAATTACACCATGTCTAAACCGTTGCAGATTTCTGCTGATACAGCTGTTAAGCTTTCCGAGCAGCTTGGCGTCCCAATAGAGCACTTAATGCATATGCCGCGCCATATATTATTGCAAAAGCTCGCCGAGCTTGCTAAGCCTAACGCTGCACCTGAGAGCGAAAACAAATCATGATTCCGTTCGAAAAAGCATGGCCTTATGACATTATTATGGGCGACCTTTATGTATCGAGCTGTCCCTTCTGCCATGCAGAAAACGTGCTGCTTCCAATAAAACCAGAAGAGCTCCAAGACATACAAGACGGTACGAAACGATTGCTCGTTTTCCCTTGCTGCCATAATAAAGTGACTATTGTTGATGCAGACCGCGATTATTTGCTGACAAACCGTGTTCTAAAAAAGGCGCTCCGCTAAGCGGAAGAAGAGACCGACTGCTTCAATAAATCTGTGCCATCGTCAGGAGAAGTGTTGCCGGATGCATGTTTCGATCTGGCTTCCATCTCCTCGCGTATAAGCTGCCACTGTTCGCGGCTCGCACGAATCATTGCAGCATCCACGATTTTTTTATCATTCACCACGCGGGAAAACCAACGTACAGCATCGTTTAATTCTCCGATACGACGATTCAGCTCCCCTATTAAAAACATTAGCTTCGCATTGTTAAGCGCAACACCCTCTGCCTCATATACACGAATATAGGCTTGAAGTGCAAACGTAAGAAATCGTTTCTCGTCTTTCTGATTGTCTTCATAACGATACAGCCAAGCAATGTGATGCAAAATACCAGCAAGCACGCGATCCTTCTCGTCAATGGCTTGGGCTGATAAAAGCGCTAGCTTGTAGCTGGCCATCGCCTTCTTCAGATCGCGCTCCCCGCCATAATCTTGATTGTTCCAATGCATTCCGATTTCATCATGATATTTCTTTTTTTGCCGATCATTCAACCGCTCCATCCCGTTCTCAGTTGAGGCAAAGCCGCAATTAGGACAAACCCGTACAACATAATAATCAGGGTTTACGTCCGTTTTATAATATCCGCAAAAGTCAGAGTCCATTCTAGCTGCTCTTTTGAAGCTTGGTCTAACGCGCGAAGTCATAAAAGTCTTTTCACAGCAAATGCATATGATTTTGGATAGGTAGAGCGGTTCCATACAATCACGTCTCCTCTTCAGATGTGTTTACAAAGTGGTGTGCAGGTCCGGATAGTCTGTTGATAACGATCTCTTGCAGCTCGTCATTTATGCCTACCTCTTGCAATGCTCTTTGCATGCAGTCAAGCCATGCGCCAGCATGTTCAGGGGTTATTGGAAAATGCATATGTCTTGCTCTCATCATTGGATGTCCATATTCATCAGAATATAAAGAAGGCCCGCCAAAAAATTGCGTCAAAAATAAATATTGTTTTTCTATAACAGGATCAATATCTTGCGGGAACAAAGGCCCAATTAACGGATGGGCTTGTACCTTAGGATAAAAAGAGTTAACAATCAGCCTTAAAGTCTCAGATCCACCTAAAGCCTCATAAAGGCTTATATTCCTATTCATCGTCAAATTCATCTCCATTGTGTAGGTATTTAGTATTATATCACAAATAAAAGTACGGACTTAACAAAAAAAAGCCCGCKGGATGCTTATCCGGGGCTCATCATATAGTGCGTATTACCCATCAACCTTCATAGTCCTCTTCCCCTGGTGCTGTAAGAGATTCTCGAATGACATAGACGAAAGCACAGACCAAGATGCCAGCGATTATACTCATACCCATCACTCCAACCGTTTCAAAGGTAATTCCATTGTACCATAAAAAAAACAGGAATCCAGCGTTTTGCAAGCGTTTTCTTTGTCAAACTTAATTATTTTTAAAGCATATCCAGTGATGGATATCCTTATTCCTACATATACGTTTAGGAGGGGTTGTACAGCATCTTATGGCATCTGCTCGGCTCCCCTTTCTAATTATTTGAGGAGGCGGTCTATCTGCTGCGAACGATCATTCATCCCTTATCTATAACCGCGCTTGGCGCAATTATAATCATGCTTTTAATGACTGTCTTTCCTACAGAAACCCTTCACTCCTCGCTCCGTGGGCTATCTATTTGGTGGGAGGTGCTTTTTCCAGCGTTGTTCCCTTTCTTCGTCATATCGGAATTGCTGCTCGGCTTCGGTATTGTACATTTTTTCGGCAAGCTGCTTGATCCGCTCATGAGACCTATATTTCGGCTTCCCGGCATCGGGGGTTTTGTCGTGACAATGGGTTACATTTCCGGTTATCCGGTAGGCGCAAAGCTAACAGCACAGCTCTTTGAGCAGCGGCTCGTTAACCGAGCAGAGGGTGAGCGGCTTGTTGCCTTTACGACTACTTCTGATCCTATTTTCCTAATTGGTGCCGTGTCCGTTGGTTTCTTCCAAAATGTAGCGATTGCTCCTATACTCGCTGCTGCGCACTACGGAGGCGGTCTTCTTATCGGTCTTCTCATGCGCTTTCACGATAGACATGCCCCTTCATCTGGAACCAAAAAAACGGTGATTGCAAGGGAGGGGTTCAGAAAACGACGGCCCTCTCGCATCTCCGAAGCACTCAAGGCGATGCATGAGGCTCGATTGCTGGATGGGCGCGGACTAGGACGGCTGCTGCAGGATTCAATTCAATCGGCGCTGCGGCTAATGATCGTCGTTGGCGGACTCGTCGTTTTTTTCTCCGTCGTGATGGAGATGCTGACGCATGCAGGCATCATTGAGGCGATGGCTGAAGCTCTGCGATTTTTGTTTGGTTTAATCGGCCTGCCTAAGCCGCTTGCAGACGCTGGGATATTCGGATTGTTCGAGGTCACATTAGGCTCTCGTTCGGCAGGTACAGCTGGTACTGGACTCATGCATCAAGCTGCAATCGCTGCTTGGGTGCTCTCTTGGGGCGGCTTATCAGTCCATGCCCAAGTAGCAAGCCTGCTCAGCAAAACAGATTTGCGCTATCGTCCTTTTTTTATAGCTAGAATGGTTCATGGTTTAATTGCAATGACTCTCGTTTACTTGTTATGGGGGTGGCTTGGGCCATGATTAGAGCCGCTCATTGAATTTAAACACAATTTCCTTTATCATCTTAAGTACTATGGAGATCGGAAGGAGATTTACTTTTGAAGTATGCGGTAATTGATCGAGGCGATGATCTATCTAAATCGTTAGCAGAAAAATTTCATAAACTAGCCGGGGAGCGAGGCTTCACTCGGAATGATGAATCACCGGAAATCGTTATATCCATCGGAGGTGACGGAACACTGCTCCTCGCTTTTCATAAATATGTAGATCAAATTACGAATGTTGCATTTGTCGGCATTCACACCGGCCATCTTGGATTTTATGCCGACTGGAAGGCAGACGAGCTTGAAGATCTCGTCGCAATGATGGCAGAGGAAACACCACGAATCGTTAGGTATCCACTTGCCGAGATTGAAGTTGAGACACCAAGCGAGACCCGTCATTACTTATCATTAAATGAATTCACATTAAAAGGCGTTGACGGAACGCTCGTCGCCCAAATCAATATAAATGATGAGATGTTTGAAATGTTCCGCGGTGACGGCATTGTCATTTCGACCCCTTCGGGAAGCACCGCGTATAACAAAAGCTTAGGTGGAGCGATTGTCCATCCATCGATAGAATCGCTGCAAATTGCGGAAATCGCTTCGATCAATAATCGTGTATATCGTACACTTGGATCATCCGTGCTGCTGCCGCAGCATCATCACTGCGATATTATCTCTAAGAAAGAGCAGCGGCTGCAGCTCGCAATTGATCACATCAGCATCATGAGCAGCGATATTCGTTCCATCCGCTGCAGTGTATCCAGCCGTAAAGTAAGCTTTGCACGATATCGGCCGTTTCCTTTCTGGAACCGAGTACGTGAAGCATTCCTTGGTTACGACGTCCGATAAGATTTGTTACCATCATTTAAAACCAAAAAAAGACACAGAGCGTATTATACGCGCTCTGTGTCTTTTTTGTTTGGTCGATTCGTTTCTGCAGATGAAGCCGCGGTTTCATTGGCTGCAAGGCGGAACGGTTTCTTGGAGCGGTTATCGTTATTGCCTTTATAGCCGCCTTTACGCTGCTGTTGCTGCTCACGTTTCCCACTGCCCTGCTGCTGCTCGCTGCTATTTTTACCTTCGCCAGCACTATTCGCGCTGTCGTTGCCTTTATCCGCGTCGTTTTTATTGCGATTGGAGCTTCTATGGSGATTTTCCCTTGTGTGATTGCGAGTATGCCTTTCATGTGTTGGAGCGGCGCTTTCTTCCTTTGCACTCGCAACCTCATCATGTTCAAGACCTTCAGAAATATCCACAAAACCGGCAGCTGCTGCAAGAAGATCAGCTGCTTCTATACGCGGACGCTCTTCGTCTGCATCCAAGTCATAGTCGTCTGGCTCACGAACGGTACTGTTTGTTTTTTCTAAAATAAAATAAGCGCAGCCAAAGTTGCAATACTCATTGATGTAATCCGGCATGCCAGATAGATTGCTTTCCTTCGTAGCTTTCTGATGGCTGTCACGAAAAAAACCTTTCAGCCGCAGCTGGCTATAGCCCCAGTCACCAACAATATAATCGTAGCGCTCAAGTACTTCGCTGTATCGATCACGAAATGCTTCAGGATTCCAGCCATTCCTATTTTCAAGCACAATTTCATAAGATTTTCCGCCGATATGAATCAAAGCCATATTTTCCACCTCATCTTGAGCGTCAGTTACAAGCTGCTCGAGCAAGCACCGGAAGAAATCTCACGGCTCGCTTCGGCTTCCGCTGCCATTGCTGCGTGTGCCGAATCGGTCTGCTCATGTGCATGATAAGAGCTGCGTACTAATGGTGCCGATTCTACATGCCTAAAACCGCGCTTCAGCCCTTCTTCTTTTAGTTTTGCAAATTCGTCTGGGTGGACATAACGTACGACCTTTAAATGTTTCGGCGTTGGCTGCAAGTATTGACCTAATGTCAAAATATTTACATCGTTTGCGCGAAGATCATCCATCGTCTGCAAAATTTCATCCCATTCCTCACCTACGCCAAGCATAATGCTCGATTTGGTTGGAATCTTAGGCTTCATTTCTTTGGCGCGCTTCAACAGCTCCATCGTACGGCTGTATTTGGCTTTGGCACGAACACGATCCGAAAGCCGCTCCACCGTTTCGACGTTATGATTTAGAATATCCGGATTTGCATCCATTACAATTTGAAGCGCATCTTTATTTCCCAAGAAGTCAGGAATAAGCACTTCAACTCGGCAAAACGGCATACGTTTGCGAATCGCATGTACAGTAGCTGCAAATATGGATGCGCCGCCATCCTTAAGATCGTCACGAGCAACCGATGTAACAACACAGTGCTGAAGATTCATTTGCTCTGCTGCCTCTGCTACCCGTTCTGGTTCGTCCAAATCCAGTTCAGTCGGCATACCTGTCTTAACCGCACAAAAACGGCAAGCGCGCGTGCAAATATCACCCAATATCATAAATGTGGCTGTTCGATTCGACCAGCATTCATAAATGTTTGGGCAACGTGCTTCCTCACAAACCGTATGTAGCGTTTTTGAGCGCATCATATTTTTAATTTCGGCAAAGTTACCGTCTGTCGCTAATTTTATTCGAAGCCAATCAGGCTTTTTGAGTGTTTCTTGTTGTTTCATTAGGGATTACCTGCTTTCAAGTTCATTTATAATTCCTAAACTCATGCGTTTATTATAACATGTTTCGTATAAAAACCAATGATTTGCAAAACATAACGTTATAACCGTCATGCTTTTGGAAGGGTGAGACGTTTGAAACTGACTATTCCTATTGTTGCAGCAATAACCGCAGCTTCTCTGTTCATTGTCACGCCCGTCAGTTCTGTAAGAGCAGCTCCTGCTGTCAAACAACAAACTGATAAGGCCCATGAGCAAACAGTCAATGCTGAGACCGATCCCTTTTCCGTTAGAAGAGGGTTGTATGACAAATTAAGCTTATTTACCGAAGTGCCTTGGTTCTGGATCGCAGCCATCGATCAGTATGAGCGATCCATGTCTAAAGCACGTCCAAAGGCTCGTCCAATGCTTGGTAACACCGTTGGCGTGTTTATCGACCAGGAACGCTGGGTCGGCCCGCTCAATCCGAATACGGATGACAGCTCGCCGGTATCGATCAACTTTTTTAACGGGATTGGCCGTGATGGTGACGGGAATGGACAAGCGGAACGAACAAGCGACATCGATCTTCTCTATTCACTTGTTAGCCGCGTTGCCGCGTACGGTATCTCCAATGATGATTTCGCAATCGGACTTTGGGAGTATTATCAAAATAATCGTTCAGTGCAGCGCATCCAGCAGTTCGCCCGAATCTATGAAGCATTTGGCCAGCTTGATTTGTTCGAGCATGCATTCCCGCTGCCTATCAGCACTCATTATGCCTATAACAGCACCTGGGGAACCGGGCGAAGCTGGGGCGGCAGGCGTACCCATGAAGGTACCGACATTTTCGTAAGGCATGGTGTCCCTGTTCGGAGCACCTGTTATGGCATTGTTGAGGTGCAGGGCTGGAATCCATACGGCGGATGGAGAATTGGCATTCGTGATCTAAACAATTTTTACCACTATTACGCACATTTGTCCGGCTTTGACAAAACCGTTAATATAGGCGATGTCGTAAAGCCTGGACAGGTTGTTGGATGGGTAGGAAGCTCTGGTTACGGCAAACCCGGGACGCAGGGAAAGTTTCCTCCTCACCTGCATTATGGCGTATACAGCGACCGCGGTTTAATTGAATGGTCGTTTGATCCATATCCGATGCTGCGCCGCTGGGAGCAAGCCGAGCGTAAACGAATGCGTTCCGGAAATTAAAGCAAAAAATATAAAACGACTTTATCGTCCTCTTTGCTGAAGACAATAAAGTCGTTTTTATATGTATGCTATTCAGAGGATGAATTGCCCGAACTATTTGATCCTTGGTTAGAACCTTTAGAATGATTAGTGCCTTCGTTCGTTGCTTCTGTTGACGGTCCTGTATTAGAGGCTCCAGTGCCTGAAGACTCTCCATTATTGTTGTTTTGCGGACTGGATGTAACTCCGCCTCCCGCACCTTCGCCGAGCGGAACCGAAATGTTTGGCGCCTGCGCAGCCGACTCGCCTACAGGTTTGCCCGTATTGTCGTAATAGTACATCGGCACGTCGCCAACTACTAGCAAATATGAAATCGGGATATCCGTTTCGACCAGCTCCGGCTCGGTATCAAACGGAATAATGATCGTAACCTCCGCTATTATGCGAATGTATACCTCAACCAAAATCATATTGATGCCGGCATCCTTCTGACGTGTGCTAAGATCTACCTTAACAGCCCCAACCGGCTCGAATTTGACGGGTACTCTTGGTCCGTATGAGGAAATAATTGCACTATTGAGCGCATGCCCGATCGGAATATGCTCCGGTATATCCTTCATTTCATTTAATGTATTTTGTACGGTGTTTATCGTTTGCGATGTAATTTTCATATGCTCCGCGTAATTAAGCATGAAACCAGATATTTTCCCATTGCTGTTCATCTTCCAGTCAATAAGGTTACTGCTGTCCGATCGGCTCGCTACCTGCTCGGTTATCGCTTTATTGATAGCCTGCGTGGCGATTTGCTTTACTCTGATTTTCGCTATATTCATCAGCGGCGGCCGCAAATTTTTCTCAATATAGACAAAGGATTGGATCGAAAAAACCATAAAAACAAGCAGGGCTATAATAAAGATTGTGCGTCGTCTTATACGAGGCTTTGCAGGGCGAGAGCCCCAAATGCCGCCTGATCCGCCATTGCCGCTGCTTCGGCTGCTGCTGTATTTTACTGCTGGACGCCTAATGCCCCATTTTCCGCTGCTTGCGCTTGAACGAGCTCCTGAACCCCATTTCTTTGGTGCTGGCCTTGATGAAGCTGAGCTCCCACGACTGCCCCAAGTGACTGATTTTACTTTAGAGAATGGACGGCCAGACCAAAGCTGCATACGGCTGCCGCCAAATCCTCGAAAATGCCAGCCTCGCCTTCCCCATTTCGCCAATCCGATCCCCTCCCGCACCAAGCTGCACACTCTTTATTACCCATACTTATGCAGAACTTGGTCAAAAAAGAAGACGACCTCAGCAAGTTGCAGCCTTATTGACATTATGGAAACGATATACATAATTGTAACTAAGGGAGATGAATCTAGTTGAGTGAACGCAATATTAGCACAACCGTTTCAGGAGATTTAATTGTTACTCGTCTGATTGGAAAAATAAGCACAGATGACGTTAATGACTGGTTTAATGGTTTCGAGCAGGTGTGTCAGCCATTCATTAAAGAGGGGCGAAAATACCGTTTGTTAGTGGATCGAAAAGGCTATACACCCGACCATTTTTCGGTTCAAAAAGCATGGAAAGATAAATTTTTTAATGAAAGCATTTTGAGTCATAGCAAAGCCATCGCATTCCTCTTGGAAGATGGTGAAATTCTGAATCACTTGCAGCAAACCAATACCAAACCGTCTGTACAATTTTTTAGTGATGCTGAACAAGCCTTCCACTGGTTAAATAATTAAATAACTATAGCGTACCGGAATAGTCTATTTAATCCGTCTAAATCGTGAGCCGATACCCTGCGCCCCAAATGGTTTCAATATATTGCGGATTCGAAGGATCCGCTTCTATTTTTTCTCTTAACCTGCGAATATGAACGGTTACCGTCGCAATCTCGCCCAGTGAATCCATCCCCCACAGCTGCTCAAACAGCTCTTGCTTGCTGAATACATGATTGGGGTTCAACGCTAGAAAGGACAGCAGATCAAATTCCTTTGTCGTGAACTGCACCTCTTGGTCGTTGACGTAAACGCGCCGGGATGAGGTATCAATCTGCAAGCCGCGTATTTGGATCTTATTTGAGGCTTTGGTATCGCGGTTTCCCATCAATCGCTTGTAGCGCTGCAAATGTGCTTTCGCCCGGGCGACCAGCTCACTTGGACTAAACGGCTTCGTTATATAATCATCCGCCCCTAAGCTTAACCCGCGAATTTTATCGATCTCTTCTTTTTTGGCAGATACGATAAGGATAGGAACCTCCTTTACTGCACGGATTTGACGACAAATCTCATACCCATCCATGCCTGGCAGCTGCAAATCTAGTACGATCAAATCATATTCACCTTCTACAGCAGCGCGGAGCCCCTCTGTTCCTGTTAAGCATATGTCCGCAGAAAAACCATGCAGCTCAAAATAATCCTTTTCCACCTCAGCTATCGACACTTCATCTTCAATAATGAGAATTCTCGTCATGTTCGTCCTCCTATGCTCCTCGCGAGCGGCAGCTTGATGATCATACTAGTTCCTGCTCCAAGCTTGCTCTCAGCATGAATGCTGCCGTTATGCCCTTCGATAATTTGTTTCGTAATCGCAAGTCCTAGGCCGCTTCCACCAGTCTGCTGGCTGCGTGAGAGATCCTCGCGGAAAAAACGTTCAAAAATAAACGGGAGAGCTTCCTCCGATATTCCTGAGCCGCTGTCGCTAATCATTAATCTAACAAAATCAGTCTCCACACTAAGCGATATCGCTATTTGCTTTGGCTCGTCCAACATAAATTTCATGGCGTTGTCCATAATGTTGGTTAGTACCCGCTTCAGCTTATCTCGGTCGGCAAGCACATTGGTAGATTCCGAATGAACAATGTCCCAGGTCAGCGCAACGCCTTTGTCTTGCAAATCAAAATGCAAATCCTCGGCATAGTCCTCTATGAATTGCCCCAAGCTGATTTCCTCGAATGTAAATGGCAGCTGCTTCAAATCAAGCTTCGAGTAAAGAAACAGCTCGTCAATCAGTTGATCCATATGCTCGGCCTTCGTCAAAATCGTATTCACATAACGCTCCATCTTTTGCTTCGTATCCGGTACACCGTCCCGAATGCCTTCAATGCTTGCTTTAATCGAAGTAATCGGCGTTTTCAGATCATGCGTAATGTTCGCGACAAGCTCCTTGCGATTTTGCTCATATTGCAGCTGCTTCTCTACCGATTGCTTCAGCTTCATTCTCATATCTTCAAAGGCTTCGCTTAACCTTGCAATCTCATCGCTGCCTACCGCTTGCAGCTCAAACTCCAAATCGCCTTCCTTAATACGCTCTGTCGACTTCCGAAGCAGATCAAGCGGCTTAATAATACTGCGCGTCAAAAAATAATAAAGCAGCATATTCATGAGCAAAAGCACGATAAACAGCACGCCTAATATAATAGGCAAAAGTGTACGAACAACCTCTGCAAATGGACTGCGCTCCCTTACAACGAGCACGCTTCCCTTGGATTGATCTGGAAAACGAAAATCAAATTTCGCATAAGCATAAAAATGGTCCCCTATTTGCAGGGTGTTGCGGATTGCATTGTTTTCCATCTCATAGTCAGGCAAAAACGTGATGAATTGGGGCTGTTTTACGGACAAGGACGAATATATCGCCTCGTCGCCTTTTCTTATAACCAGCTCCGCTTGTACCGAACGAAGCTTGTAATTATATTGATCGAGCAGTGTAGGATCAAGAAGCGAGTCGGGTTCATTTTTCGCCAAATACTTTAGATCAAGGAAAATCGTTTCCTCCTGCTCAGACAATGGATTAACGGAATAATGAATATTGTAAAAGTCCTTTACGCTTCGCACATCGCCTGTTATCGCTACCACAAAGAGCAGAGCAGCGGCAAGAAACAATACGATCGTAACGATAAGTATACAGCTGTAGGACAATAGCAGCCGAACGCGGATGGACATACTCGTATCTCCTTCTCCTTTTGACAATTCGTTTTTCGTGAATACAATGTAACATAGGTTGCCCTGAGGGGACAAAGAGAAACAAAGACAACTTTGCAACACGATCTAACATGGGATAGACTATAAGAAATCATTTTCCGTATTAAAGGAGTATATATGGCCATTAATCGACGACTCAGCACCGATCAGGACTTTGAAGAGGTTATCGAACTGCAGCAGCGCATTCGCGTGTTTCAAGACAATCAGCTCATCGATGCCAGCTCGCTGGTTGTGCGGTTTGATGATAGCACGATTGTGACCCAATCGGGGGTAAGCGATATTGCCTATCATAACCGAAAAGAATGCGAGTTTTTTCTACTTAGAAAACGCTAAGTTATACAAAAAAACGGTGTCGCCCTGTTAGCCCTCGCGGGACAGGTTGACACCGTTTTTCATTGCATATTACTTATCCAGCAGCTCTACGAACTGCAATAACCGTGTGATCATCGTTGCTGCTTCGGCGCGGCTTGCTAGATCTAGAGGCAGGAATGATTGATTCCCTTTGCCCTCCAATATACCTGCTGCTGCAACCCGAGTAACCGCACCAAGCGCCCAGCCATGTATAGCTGCTTCGTCTTTAAAGCTGACAGCTTCATTAACTTCTTTCTTGACATTAGCTCCTGCTGCTTCCGCAAATTTTAATGCGCTTGCTGCCATTACTGCCATTTGCTCGCGCGTAATGGTCGTATTCGGACGGAAGGTTCCGTCCTCGAAGCCTTTAATCAGTTCAAATCTTGCAGCTGTTGCAATCGCATCCGCATACCAAGCGCCCGGCGCAACATCGCTGAACGCCGACGCCTGCTTGCCTCCACTATTTTGAAGACCAAGCGCTCTTACAAGCATTGCCGCAAATTCGGCGCGCGTAACTGTACGGTTAGGAGCAAAGCTCGACGCCGTTGTACCACTCACAATTTGTTTGGAAGCGAGCAGCTCAATATTCGATTTTGCCCAGTGGCTGCTAATGTCTGCAAAAGTTTTGGGATTTAAAGCGACTACATAGCTGCTGTTGCTAGTACTCAAAATGGTGACAGTTGTTTTCCCTTCAGCTGATCGGAACAAAGCCGGAACGTAACGGAAAGCTCCCGTTGCCGGATCAAATACGAGCGCTGTTGCTGTTTTGGCATCCAGTTTACGGTATACTGTCATCGTACGCTTCACATATTTGCCGCCAAAGCTGTGTACTTCTGCTGATGTGCTTCCATCCGAGACGGAAATAATAAAATCAACAGGATCACCTGCAAGCTCAAAGCCTGCGGCTTTGGCTTTAGCTCGAATGTTATCAAGCACCAGTTGACTAACCGGCTTGATTGAGAAAGTTACAATTAGCTTGCCGTTATTCGCAAGCTTTGCCTCCTCCAGAACGCCGTTTACAAGCGCCAGCGGGAACTCATACGACGCTGTACCCTGCTCCATGACGACTACCGCATTTGGACTGCTCTTAAGCGCGTCAAGAAGAGCTTGTGCGGAGAAGGAGAGTTCTCCATTAGATGTTAACACACCTTTGGCGAAGATGATCCGCTCAAGCTTGCTTGCGGCATCTGTCTTCAGCTTGCTGTCATTTTGCGCTGTATTAATCGCACCGCCGATTTGGCCTGAACCTAAACCGCCAGTGCTGCCTTCATTTCTTTCCTCTGGCACAACGACCGCCTTCACTTCCAGCGTATAGATTCTGCTTTGCGAACCATGAGTCACAGTAAATGTCGTCTGGCCGATCTTTAGCGCACTAAGCTGTTTATCTTCACTAATTGCTGCAATGTCTGATTGGGCCATCGTTATGATCGCATCCGCTGTGACATCGACGCCTGCTTGATCAAACACCTTTATGGCTTTTGTATCACCCACAGTCAACGACAGCGGTCCTCTATCGCCATTCTCAAGAGCTATGCGGAATGGCTTCGGACGATTGGCAAAACCTTCATTTTGCTCGGTGAACGATAATTGATCATTTGAGCTTGCTAGTGTCGCTATCCGCTCACCACGCACAATCACATTGTCCACCTGAATATTGCCCGACACCCCGCTTGTCACATCTATTCCGTTTGTACCCATTCCGTCAAGCACGATATTTTGCAGCTTCACATGAGCAATGCTGAATCCGCCGCCGTGTACAATTAAACCGGCATACGTACTGTCGAGTGCGACGTTGTCCCGTACAATGACCTCGCCGTTCAAATCCTTCTCGCCAGCAAAAATCCAGATCGCACCTAGATTAATGTTGTACGCAGAGTCAGCGCTGCCTGTACGAATCAGTGTATTTCGCTCCACTACCGTTGTGCCGCTGAATGCCACAGGATTAAAGCGTGTCGATACGGCAATGCCCGCTCCGTTCGTAATTGTATCTGTACCGATGTTATCTTGAAGCTTATTGTCTTGCCCGCCAAAAATAACGAAGTTATCGGCCAGCCAAGGCAAAGCCACCGTATTAAAACGCGCCGTATTGTTAATGCTTGCGCGCCCTTCTGCCGACCACATCGCCAAACCATCGTCACCTGGATAGCGGATATCCGATTGCTCCATCACACTATTGCTCGTGCCTACGGAGAAGTTGATGCCATCGGCCATCAAATTGCGCAAACGAAGGCCAACCATATGCAGGCCATCCGTTATTTCGTCGCTGCCCCTTACCTTGGACAGCCATAACCCTGTTTTTGAATGCTCGACCCAAACATTCTGAATGACCGAGCCTTTGCCGAAGCCGCCATAAAAAGCATGGGTCAACGCTTCATCATCACGGATATTCAGGTCGCCGTCGATGAGTAGATCATATACGCCAATATTAGCGCCTTTGCCAATAAACCTCGCACCGATCAGCGATGTATACCACATCCCTGCACCGCGAATTGTGATTTGATCCAATTCAATCACATCAGTCTTAAGCTCAAATACCCCTTGAGGGAACCATACGCCTTTCCCTTGTTCTTTGGCTGCATTCATTGCAGAATGGAACGCTGCCGAATCATCAATGCCATCGCCAGGTACAGCTCCGTATTCGGCAACTGACAGGAATCCATCAGGCTTTGCAAACGGACCTTCCACCTGCTCCATATCGACAAGGTCAATAACATAATAATCTGCCGCATTCTCCGCATTCTTCTGCAGACGGATCGTAGCTCCTGCGGGAATATCACCGATCAAAGCATGTATTTCATCGAAGAAACGATGTGCATTGCCCTGCTTTGGATCATTAGACCATGGATAGCTGCCGTACTCCCAGCCATGCTTCGAGCTGAGTTCTAAATTTTGCTTAAATTCTCCGTTTACGTAGAGGCCTAACGTTTCGTTTCGACCAGCCCCGTCTGCGCTGTCTGGGATGACATAACGCAGCACAAGTGAATTAGCCGCCTTTGCTAATGTAAATTGTACATAATCACCTTCATCTACCAGCTTAACCGCCTGCCTGCCCGATGCCTCAGAAGCGATTTCACGGTAGCTGCGCGACGGTCCAATCAGCTCACTGTTCGTTAATCCATGTTCCGCTTCATAGGTAATGTATGGAACTGTCGCTCCGCGGTAAGCAATGCCGATGCTTTGTCTGACTAGAAGGCTACCCAGCCATACTTGCCCTGAATCCGCTGAATCCTTTTGCAGCGTAATCGTATTAATTCCGCTGCGCAGCTGCATTTCAATAACCGCTTCGGACCAGCTTTGTTTTTCTCCAGCTGCATTAAACGCCACTTGTTTGATCCGTATGCCATTCACATACAGGCTAAGCTGGCTTGGCGCATCGGTGACGTTCAAGTAACTAAGCTCCGTTAAATAGCTGCCTGCTGCCCCAGCATGAACGGTAAAGCTGATTTTATCTCCTGTTTCAGTGAAGTTCCCAGCGTACCCAGCACCTTTAAAGCCTGTTAACTCCTTACTTACTTTAATGCCGCCAGACATAAAAGCGTTCTCTGCTTCATATCGCTGATTGGAGGCAACAGGCTCAAACTGCCAAAGTGCCTCATCCGCTTGACTCGGCGTACCGTATTGCAGCTTGCCAGCCGTTAGCAGCAGCAATCCGTCTTTCTGCGTAGCATTTATAATCCGTTTATAGCCAGCACGATCCTCAATCGTCCATTGTGCCGCATCAATGCCTCTAGCCTCACCTGCGATTGCCGCCAGACCATCTGCATGTAGCGTCAATAAATGTCCGGTAGCTTTGTTTTTCAACAGCCTCCGGCCGTTGAAATCCTGAAGCAGCCATTGGGAGCTCGCGTTATCTGCCCTCACTGAGCCGCTGAGCACCTTGCCGCTGTTTTCATATAAATACCCTGTGCCTGACTTTTCTTTAATACGAATATAGTTCGTGTCGTCAAATGTTGGGGTAGCCGTGTCATTCGTCTTCTCCTCGCCCATTGGCGGCGTCTCGAATTGCTCCGACGCACTCTCAAACGTCCACTGCACCGATCCAAATGATGCTGGGTACAATCCACGTTCTGCGTAGCCTGCATTATTTTGAACATGAATGAGCTCATCATCGTATTTCCCATTCAAGCTGCGAATCATATATTCCGCACCGCTCGGCGTGCTTTCAACTGCCCACTCTAAGAACGCATCGCCTTGAATGGCTTGCTTGCTCTCAATAAAGGCATAATCCCCGGTCATTGTCATGTAATGTCCTGTAGCACGGTTTTTCAACCTTTGTTTCCCGCCCTCTGACTCTATAATCCAATGACTGTAGCCGTTGTTCTCTGCCAAGTTGCCATAAAGAACAATTCCTCCATTGTTTTCATATAAAAATTGGCCGTTCGCCTTGTTTTTTATACGAATCGGAGCCTCTGGCAAAGGTTTCGCTGGAAGTGCTAGCGGCTCAACTGCATATTGTGCGCTATCCGAATCAGCAACAAGCTTACTCACTTTCGTATATCCCTCACCATCTGAATATAGAAAATGACGAGCCCACCCACTCCGCAGCACTACAAATTTATCAGAAGATCCAGGCTCCATGTTCCACTTCACGCTGCCCCAGCTCTCGTGAATGCCGCCTTGTGCAATAATTTGCTGAGTCGGGGCATCCTTTTCAACATCCCCGCCTACGTGCTCCATTGACACATAGTGGCCAGTCTTGAGGTTTTTCAGCCGCACCGAGGTCGGTCCATCGCCCGTGCGCTCCAAAAACCAAACTGAGCTAAGATCCGTTTCTGGAAGATCACCATACTTAACCTTGCCTTGATCATCACCCTCAGCGGTCACTTCATACAAATAACTGCCGGTTTGCTTGTTCTTAAGTCTTACATTCGTTAACGCCGCGTCTGTCACAGGTATAAACTTCCATTTAGGGCTTCCCCATCCTGGATTAATTACGCCGTATTCCGCGTATTTCGTCAGATTTTGCAAGCTAATATACTTTTGTTGTCCAATAACATCATTAGCATCCTGCAAGCTGTGAATGAGCTTTGAGCCGCCGGCATCTTCGATGACCCAAATCGCACTCGTCCAGTCATCAGCTACCTCAGTCACATCAATGCGTCCATCCTTCATATTTTGCAAATTAATGTAGTGGCCTGTTGCTCTATTCTGGATGCGTTTGCGACCGTTAAAACGTTCAACTAACCATTGTCCCTTATAATCGCCTTCAGAGACATTGCCGTATTTCAGCTGTCCTGCTGCATCCTCATATAAGAAGAAATTTTGCCATTCATTCTGAATTCGAATATATTGCGGCGAGCCATCCCCGCTAAATGCCGGGTCTTCAAACAACCATTGCGCCGCATTCTCATTTGGCTGAATTGCACTTGCTTGGGCTGCGCCCGTATTGTCTTGAATATGCAAATATTCGCCTTGACCAACATAGCTCTGAATGCTTTGATAGTCATCATAAATGGCTGATTTGCTAAAGGACCATTGATCCTCTGCAGAGCTTTCCGTTAATGAAGATACCTTAAGCGGATCACTGATCTCATTAACTCCTGCACGCGTAACATAATGACCAGTTGCTAGGTTGCGCAGCCGTTTTTTGCCGTTAAAATCTTCCCTTACCCACTGGTAAAATGACTTCTGGCCTGCCTGTGTTGTCAGTGCGCCAACCTTTGCCAGCCCAGCATCTTCATACAAATAAGCAGTACCTACCTTCTCATTTGTAAAATTCACGATACGGTATGGCTGCGTATCCGGCGCCAGCTCTATTCGCCAGTGTGCATTGTCTCGATCCAGGACGGACCAACTGTTCGAGCGTACATGTTTGTCATCAGGAAACTGCGTATTCAATACGTAAATGGTCGAAGGAACCTCCTGATAAGCTGCAACGTTCTGAAAGGTGATAAAATCTCCACCCGCTGTGTTAGCTACCAGCCACTCGCTTTTATTCGTATTGTCCAGCCCTATCGCTTTAATAGGCTCTTTGTCTATTCCTTGCGTAATGTAATGACCAGTTGCACGGTTTTTAATCCGATAGGAATCCGGCGTTGCTCCCGGGACAAGCACCCAATGAGATTTGCGATCCGCAGCAGGCACCTCGCCAAAATCAACGAAACCATTAGCTCCCTCGTACAAATATTGTCCTGCTCGGAACTTGTTGGCAAGACGAATTGGAGCAGCAGACTCCACCGGCTCGAGCGCCCACTGCGGACTCTCGAATGTTATATTGATGTCATTGCTTACTTCTGCAAAGCCGAGCAAATCCTCTTGATGAATAACGAGATTGGCATTCTCCGGCACAGTTGCACTTTTAATGACCACATAACCCTCGCGGCTGGACGCATGAATGGTCCATTGGTCTGCAAGCGTACTCTCCGTTATCTCGCGGCTGGTCAGTGCATCGCGCCTCTTCCCAACCTCTGAGACCGTAATGTAATGTCCGGTTGCACGGTTTTGAATTCGCTTATTGCCATCATGCTCCTCGATGAGCCATTGCGAGGACTCATCTTCATAGCTTGGAAAACCGTACCGTACGATACCATTTTCATCCTCATACAAATAATTGCTTTGCCATTTGTTCTGGATACGAACATAGGTTGATTCCGTTACGGATGACACAGCCGCCTCGGGCTGCCCCCCGCCTTCCGATACCACTGCCAACTCATCCGCATAGACCGGAACCGCCATAAGCATAAGCAGCAGCGCCAGCATGAATGCCAATATAGACCTTGCACGTTTCATTGCACAAACCTCCCCAAAGGTATACAAGTGCAAACGCATCTCGGAAGCACTCGCTTATGTAAATCCTTCATTCTCTTTCATCATAATTTGGAATCGCTTACATATCGATGTGCATTTCTAGAAATAATAGGTGTTATATTACGAAGTGTAGAGGCATGCAAAAACCCCTCTGTCTTAGACAGAGGGTTTCTATACTTATATGGGTAACCTGCTGATGGCTGTGAAGCACTCGCCTTCTAATCGAATGGTATACTATTCTTCTTCTACTACGCCAAGCTCCCGATTTTTCTCCTTAAAACGCTCGTTATGAGAAGAAACATAAGCCATCTCTGGAGCTTCCGGATCCATATACAGCTTCGCGCTGTTGAGTGCCAAGACGCCATCCGTAAACGTTCCTGCAATAAGTCCAACCTTGCTGCCAAAACTCGCGAAATCGCCTGCGCCGAAGATGCCCGGAATATTAGTAGTCATCCGCTCCCCAACGTTCGCATTCCATACTCCCATATCAAGACCCCAATCACGGATAGGTCCAAAATCACTCTTCATTCCATGATTGACGATGACAGCATCGACTTCAATCTGCTTGCTTTCCTCCGTTTCCATATGTGCAATCGTTACCTTCTCGATACTTTCCCCATTACTGCTATGAAGCGCAAGCACTTGATATGGCGTAAGAACATTTACAGAGGATTGTTTCATCCTGGAAACATTTCTCTCGTGCCCGCCGAAGCTGTCGCGGCGATGCACGACCGTTACGCTGGCTGCAATGGATTCCAGCTCATTAGCCCAGTCTACTGCGGAATCGCCGCCGCCAGAAATGAGCACTCGCTTATCGCGGAATTTTTCCAGCTCCTGTACGGTGTAGTACAAGTTCGTTACTTCATAGCGGTCAGCCCCTTCAATCTCCAGCTTCGCTAATTTTTTTATTCCGTAACCGATTGCCATAATGACCGTTCTTGTATGATGCTTCTCGCCAGTTAATGAAGTCAGCATAAAAGTTCCATCAGCCAATCGTTCATAGTCCGTAATTTGCTGTCCGAGCACGATCGTCGGGTCAAAGGTTTTGGCTTGTTGGATCAATTGCGCAATTAATTGTTCGCAGCGAATCGGTGTTACCCCGCCTACATCCCAAATAATTTTCTCAGGATAAGTGAGCATTCGCCCGCCGAGTTGATCCTGCGCTTCAATTAATTTCGTTTTTAAATCGCGCATGCCGCTATAGAAAGTGGTATATAACCCACCTGGGCCACCACCAATTATCGTTACATCATAGAGTTCCAATTGTTCGTTCATCGTTTGCCTCCAAACGTCAGTCATGATCAATTTATTTTTGATATTGATTATCACTATCACTTATTAAAGTTTAGGATACCATCCTCATTGTGACAATGGACAAAAGTCACCATTTTTTTGTACAAAACTGACTTTTGTTATCTCTATCAATGCTATCAACGATTCGTTTATTTCGCACCTGCGAGCCAATTAGCTAGTTCCTCTGTCTGTGATAGCGTAGCAATCGGATCAAAATACCATGAGCGTTTCTTACTCCAAATATAGACGCGATCATTTTTAACTGCATCAATCAGCTTCCAAATCGGCTCGGTTTTCAAATCTGCAAGCGTTAGCGTATCAGACGTTAATATAATATAATCGCCAGCAAAGTCAGACAGCTTCTCTCCAGAAACCTCAACAATTTGCTCCTTCATCAGCTGCTCCGCTACTTTAGCTGGCGGCTTAAGCCCAAGTGCTTGATAGACTGCTTGTCCGCCCCTGCCGAAATTATCGCCGAATACGCCCGTATTCCCTTCCCAATCCTGCATGACTGAAAACACAGCATCGCTTGGAATGGCACTTTCAACCTTTGCTTTGGCTGCTGCAATACGCTGGTCGTAATCAGCTAACCATGCTTCCGCTTCTGCCTCTTTCCCTAACAATTTGCCGAAATAGGTCAATTCTTCATGCGTATTTTTTAGTTCGCCATAAGGAACAACGATCGTCGGAGCAATTTTGCTATACAGCTCATAAGCTGCTTCATTTCCTGTAACGATCATATCCGGCTGCAAATCTATTATTTTCTCTAGCGATACACTCTCGTATTCTCCAATATTCTCCACACCTGCAAGCGCCTCTGAAAAATACGGATTTTTCAAATTCAATTCTGGTGTTCCGATTGGTTTGACATTAAGTGCAATAAAGCTGCCCAAGTACAGATCAACAACGATCCGTTCGGGATGCGAAGGAATTTCGATATCACCTTTTATCGTTGTGATTACTCTAGTCTGAGCTTCTGTTTGCGGCTTATTGGAAGGAGCTGCTTCCCCCTTCGTCGTTAATTTTGATTCCACGGTTGCCGTATTTGTATTTAACGCCCCCGTAGAACATGCACTCATAAATAAAGCAAAACAAAACAACAGGGTTGCCGCCATTGATAATTTCAATCCTTTGTACATGGGCAATTGATTCTCTCCTTTGTATTGATAATGATTATCATAACGATACACATTGTAACGCCGGAGCCTCCCTGGAACAATGGACGATCGGCTCGATTTATATAGACGATCTGCGCCGCTTCTAGTATTTTTCAAACGGTCCTTATACCTGCCTGGCGAAACGCCAGCAACCTTTTTGAATATCCGTGTGAAATATAAGCGATCGGAATAACCAACGCTTTCCGCAATTTCCTGAATGGTCGCGCTTGTATTTTTCATTAGCTCCTTCGCATGATCAATTCTCACCTGAATGACATAATCAATGAGACTATGCCCTGTTTCCTTTTTAAACACCTTGGACAAGTTTTTGGCGCTATAGCTTAAGGTCTGCGCCAACTGCTCGAGCGTAATCGGCTCCATATAATGATCATGAATATAACGAAGCGCTTGAGCTGCTAGGTCGGGCTTCGATAGAGATATGTCTTGCTTTTGCAGCTGAATGAATACCTCATAAACAAATTGATGAAATAACGTATTGACATGAAACCTCTCCAAAGAATGCGATATTTGCCACTCTTGTGCCATTACGTTAACAATTCGAAACAGTGGGATCGGGTATTGCGGGGCGAAGCCATATTGCATATGGAACGGGTTGTTATTTTCAATAAGAGATAAAATCTCTTGCCTGCAAGGATGCGGGATAAGTGCTTTATAGAAGATTAAGTAATAATCAAAATCCTCCTCCAGCCTGTCTATATCCAAGCACATTCCTTTGCCCCCATGCAGCACATGAAATCGCTCCGCCTTATATGGATGACCGTCCAAACATACATTTGAGCTGCCAATTGTCGTATATAAAAATCCGCTTGCTGGAAGACGGTAGGATTGCAGCCTATCGCCAAGTTTCATCCTATGGTGACGAACATCCAACACCTTAATTGAGGCGTGGTTCCAAAGCCTAATAAGATCATTCCACTCCACTTTCCGAGTTCAGCTCCTCTAGCGTTTACTTTGTGCTGCTCACAGATCGACCGAAGAAAAAGCCGACTACTTGATCATGATGGTTCATCCTTTTATGTATGGTTCCTTGCAGAGCATATTAACAAGCATTCTAATGATAACCATTCTCATTGTCAATTCCTTTCTTACTAGTACCTGGTACTACAATAAGTTGGTACTTTTGCGTTTTGGCATATGATGTAAACTAAAGACATGAACAACAAATCGATTCGGGAGGCTTTCTCAAATGGAAAAAATGGAAACGATGCAAGTACGCAAACCAGCAAATTTTTATCGCCGCCGCAATACCCCAACGTATACCTTCATGGCTTGGGCAGCTTTTCTTATAGCATGTGGCTTCGAATTCATCGGTATTTACACGCTTAAACAACCAATGTCTGTGCAAGGGTATTACGCTGTAACCGGCATACTTTTAATTATCACTTCATTTCTTCTGCAGAAGGTTGCGCGCGACAACGACGAGGATAAGTTTCTCAAAGACTACAACCCGGGCTACAGAAGCCGCAATACCTCCGCCTTTTCATTCATGGCTTGGGCCGGCTTTATCATTGCCATTCTTGCTCAATATATAGGTATTTACACGCTTGAGGAGCCGCTTTACGTCAAAGGCTACTACGCGATTGCCGGTGCTTTCTTAATCGTTTCTTGCCTCGTTTTGCAAAAGACCATTCGGGATAATGAAGAAGACAGCGTGCATACGAAAACAGAAGATTTAGAAAGCTAGAAAATAATAAAAAGCCTCCCCATTAAAGATGAATTGGGGAGGCTTTCTTTCGATCAATCCGTTTAGCTATTCGACTTTAATAGAATCAAAATACTTCTCTTGCACGACCTTGGCAGACTTGTCGAGCAAGCCTTGAAGATCTGAACCTTTTTTGGAGAAAACCTCTTGCAGCACATTCGTTACTTCGCCGTAGTAATCCTGCGTGTTGTATTGCGCTTCAGGTTTGCCGTCAAGCAAAGAATCGGATTCTGCGTTATATTTGTAGACGTTATCGTATTTATCAAATATAGCCTGTGCTTTTTGTCCATATTCCGATGAAGGGCTGTAATAGTTCATTTGTGGCGGAATATAATACTTTCCTTCTGTTTGGCGTTTTTGAATATCGGTTTCAAGAGACTCTAGACCTTTATCGGTAAAGTAATCGAATGTAATATAGCGGAAAGCAATTTCTTGTTCGTCCTTCGTCGCATTTGGATTGATGACGAGGTAATCGCCGCCAAGCACGCCTGTATGCTTGCCGCCTTTCTCTGCTGCCGGCATCGGGAATGTCAGTACATCCTCTGGCTTCAAGCCGCCTTGGTTGAGTGCCTGCTCAAGTACACCCTCAGCTCCCGCTATAACCATAGCCGTACGGCTTTGTCCGAAAGCGCCGACAGCATCGCCCCATCCAAGTGCCCAGTCCTGCGGAATTGCATTTGCTTCCCATCTAAGCTTGTTGTAAAACTCTAGCGCCTTCAAGCCTGCCGCAGAATTAAAGGCTGCTGTTACTTTGCCGTCAGCGATCGTCTGAACATCGCCGCCTGCCTCAAACAAGAAGTTGGTCCAGTTCCAGCCTGCTTCTGTACCTTTGCCCATTGGCGCAATACCTGCAATGCCTTTCTTCGGATCAGCTACTGCTTTCGCAGTGTTGTACATATCGTCCCATGTCCAGTCATACGATGGAATCGGTACACCTTTCTCGTCAAGCAGCTTCTTGTTTACAACCGTAGTTGTAACATAGGCTTTCTGGGATACCCCGAACACCTTGCCGTCAATGATAAATTGGCTTTGCAGCACAGGGTTGATTTGATCCTTGAATGGATAACTGTCCCACAGCTCCGTAATATCGGCTACCCAGCCGCGCTCCTGCAAAAACTTAGCTTCTGTTGCCCAAGTGTTGAAAAATGTCGGCGCTTCGTTTGCTGCCATTTTGATGCCGATTTCGCTTGGGTTGTAGTGCCAGTCGCTTTTTACGATTTCCACATTAGGATAAACCTCGTTAAAACGTTTGATTTTGTCATCTTCCAGCTTGCGGTTCTCAACCTGATCCGGCAATGGATAATAAATGCTGATCGTAATTTTTTTGTCTTTAATATCTTCCTTCGGAGGGTCTGTTTCCTTGCTGCCTGCATTGTTTGTCGCTGCATTCGTTGGTTTATCGGTTTCTTTTGGATCGTTGGTCTCCTTGCTGCCACCGCTGCAAGCTGCAAGAATTGAGCATATCATGACCAAACAAATCAACACTGCCACGTTTTTCTTTAGCATCGATATTCCCCTTCACCATTCGTATTTTCACTACATCCTCATCATAAAGGAGACGTTTTCATTTGGGCGAGGTGTATTCTTATTCTGATCATGTGTATGTCTACGAACTGCTTATCCCTTAACCCCGCCAAGATGAAGTCCGCGCATAATGAACTTTTGGAACGCCAGAAACACGAGAATCGGCGGCAGCATCACCATCGTAAGGATAGCGAAACGAATATTCAGATTGAGCCTTTGCGCACTGATGACGTATTTATATACGGCTGTCGCAAGCGGATATTTCTTATCGCTGTGCATCACAAGCGAAGGCCAGAACCAATCGTTCCATGCCGTTGAGAAAACAAATATTGCGAGCGTGGAGAAAATAGGAATGGAAAGCGGAATCGCGATAAGGCTGAAGCATTTCCAGTCTGACGCACCGTCGATTCGAGCCGCTTCAATCATTTCATGATGGATACCATCGAAAAAATTTTTAAGCAGCAGCAGATAGAATGCACTCGCACTGGCAGGCAGCCAGAAAGCCGCATACGTATTAAGCAAACCAAGATCCTTCAAATTAAGAAAGTTTGGAATGATATAAGTGCTCGGCGGTATGAAAAGAGTAATCATGAAAAAAAAGTAGATTCCCTTCTGATACGGAACATTAAGCTTGGATAGGCTAAAGGCTGCTAAACCGAGCACGACGATGGTCATAATCATATTGCCGCCAAAAATCATAAGCGTGTTTTTCAAAAACTGCGGCAGGTTAATAAAATTCCAGCCTGTTCGGTAGTTGTCGAAATGCCACTCCGAAGGCAAAAAGTGCGGTGGAAACGAGTTCACTTCGGTGTTTGCTTTCAAACCGTTAAACAATGCAGTAGCAATGGGATAAAGCATCGAGGCAACCATTGCAATAATGACAAGGATAATAAGCAGAAAACCTACCTTGTTTTTATTTCTGCGCAAATCGTGACTGGATAATATCCCTCTGTCTAAGCTCTTCATCACTTGCTCGCCCCCCTGTTGTTCAGCCTGAATTGTAACAGTGCCAATCCGCCAAGGACGACGAACATAAGTACACCCAGCGCAGAAGCTACCCCGTAATCAAGCTTCGTAAATGCATATTTGACGATAAACAGCGAGTAAGTGAGCGTTGCTTTGTTCGGACCGCCGTCAAGCAAGGCCAGCTGAGATTGGAAACCTTGCGTCGTTGCAATCAACTGCAAGAGGAACAGAAGCAGAATCAAGCCGCGAATCGACGGAAGCGTAATATGCCAGATACGGCGGAATATGCCTGCGCCATCAATTTCTGCTGCCTCATACCAGTCCCGCGGGATACTAAGAACAGCAGCCAAATAAATGAGCATGCCTGAACCGAACTGCTGCCATGTTTCCATGACGACAAGCGAAATCATCGACCAGCTTTTATTCGTTAGGAAGGCTATTTGATCAAGCCCCGCTTCCGTCAGCAATCCGTTAATCGGACCTACCGGATCATAGAACCATCTCCATAAGCCGTATAACACAACAGCAGGCACGACGTTCGGCAAATATGCCGCCACGCGAACGAAGCCTTGAAAGCGACGCAGCTCTGATATCGCGATTGCAAACAGAATAGGAACCCAAAAGCCGATAACCATACATAAAAACATGTAGTACAGCGTATTTTTCACACCAATCCATACATCAGGATCGTTAAAAATCGTCTTGTAGTTATCAAACCCCACGAACGTATTTCCCTTTACAAAATCGATCGTATAGAAGCTGTAAATAATGCCTTTCGTTATCGGCACCCACAAAAATAAAATAAAAATGATAGCTGCGGGCAGCAGAAACAAATAGCCCGAAATATGTCTTTTCCACCTGCCAGCCTTCCTCTGCACCTTGCTATCGAGCGGCTCGCCTACTACAACGGATTGTTCCATCTGAGTTTCCCTCATTTCTTTTCTATTGCTCTATACCATTCTAGAAGCAAGGCGGCTAACTGGTAATGTGCAAATCTAAGACAATGATAGCTATTTTTACTTCTTCTTATTTCTTGTCGTCCTTCTTAAGCTCGCTTGGGCTCATCCCATAATATTTTTTAAATATTTTGCTAAAATGCTCAGGAGATTCATAGCCGACACGCTCCGAAATCTCGTATCTTCGCAAATCGGTAAACAAAATAAGCTTCCGACTCTCCTCCATTCGAAGCTTTATTACATACTCCCATAAGTTATAGCCTGTATCCTTCTTGAACAAATAGCTTAAGTAATTCGGGCTGACATGATTTTTCTGTGCGACCTCATGCAGCGTCAGTCCCTTTTGAGCAAAGTTGCGATCGATATATGCYTTCGACTTCTCTACAATGAGGCTATTTTGTTCGCTTAGCTCTTCGGCAGTAGGATCCTGCGTATAGGTGCTCCAATTAAAATCACCGTAATAAAAAACATAATGATCACGATGCTCACGGTTCCACAAGATCGCTTTGCGCGCTTGTTCGCTGAGCATGCCCACGAAACCAATGCCTCTCACAATTTGACTAATGCCTATGACACAGTGCAGCCCGATAAATTTATGAATGTTGTAATGGAGGCTGCGCCCGATCATATCCAATTGATTAATTTTGTTGACACTAGCTTCTCCAAACTCGTTCTCGTCCCATTGAATTAGTACACTAATCTCCTGATTGGGGGAATAGAAGGCCACATGATTCCATTCCTTATCCAGCAGCTCGTTCGCAATGTTCAATGCAGCATATTGCAGCAGCAGTGCATCCCTATTTGGGATCTGCCGATCCTTATCCGATAAATTCAGGCGCAGCTTAATGACCGCATAATAAGGCCCGTTCAGCTTGATTGCGTAGCGCTCATACAGCTTCTTCGCTATTTCCTCGGGTGTCTCCTCGGAGCCTGACAGCAGCTGATTAAACAGCTCCGTTCGCTTCGGGAGCGGCTCCTCCATATGGAAATGCTCTTGCAGCTTGGATAAGAACTGATCCTCCGTTGCCGCAGGCTTATTCATTTTGAGCAGTACATTTCGGACGGAATCCAGAAATTGATCGTTATTAAGCGGTTTAATCATATAATCCTTTGCACCGAGTCGTATCGCCATTTGAGCATATTGAAAGGTTTCATATGCGGAAATGATGATCGTCTGAACCCAAGGCTTCAGCAGCTTAGCCTGATGCATTAGCTCAATTCCATTCATCGAACCCATTTGAATATCTGTGATCAGCAGGTCAATTTCTTCAATTCTCAAATAATCGAGCGCTTCATATCCGCTGTGCGCCATATAAACATTTGCTAAACTAATGCCGGAAGCAGACAATAAACTGCATAAACCCTCACATATTAAAGGCTCGTCATCTACGATCAATATATTGTACATTTATAATCCTCCCCGTCCGCATCCCAATGCTCACTTTGTCTCATCATAGCTCGTTGGCAAAATAATCGTCACCGTCGTGCCGCCGTTGTCTCCGCGCTTGTAGCTCATTCCATATCCATTGCCAAAATGAAGTTGAATTCGTTGTTGGATGTTACGAATCCCATAACCTAAACTATGATCCGACTTGTCATTGCTTAATAAACGCTCAATTGAGGCATAATCAACTTCCTTATGTCCGTTGTCCTCCACCTTGATCGTAACCCGCTCGCCCTCAACTACGGCCGAAATTTGGATTTCGCCATCCTCGCCCATAAATTTAACGCCATGGATAATCGCATTTTCGATAAGCGGCTGCAGCGATATTTTCGGAATCATAATCATTCTTGCGGCATCGGAAATGTTCCAGTGCACTTGAAACTCATATTTGTATCGCTTTTGCTGCAAGCTGACATAAGCGGATGCATGCTCAAGCTCCTCGTCCAGCGGAATGAGCTCTCTTCCTCTGCTTAGGCCAATTTTCATCAGCTTCGATAAGTCCTTAATCATTTCTGCGGATTCCGTATTTCCTTCAAGCGAGCTCTTCCAGTAAATACTCTCAAGCGTGTTGTACAGTAGATGTGGATTAATTTGCTGGTAAAGCAGCTGAAGCTGCGACTCCTTCTGCTTGATGTCCATATGGTATTTATAATGAATAAGCACATTCAGCCTGCGGGCCATGTCATACAAAGCGGCAAAGAGTACGCCGACCTCGTCATTCCGGCCTTTTCCCGGCGTCTCCGGCACTAGCCTTCCTGGCTCATAGGTGCGAACAAATTGCGCCAGCTTCTGAAGCGGCGTCATAAGCGATCGCCAGAAATAAACAACAACGACGCAGCCGAACAATATATAAGCTATAGAAATGAGCTGGATGACATGCTTGAGCTCGCTTTGCTGCTTTAATAACGAGCTGATCGGAATTTGATAGACAAGTTTATTGTTCAAGTTGCGGTTATAATTGACCACATAGATGTAATCAGAGGTCATGACATCAAAAGTGCCCACCGCTTCCATCCCATCCTTAATCTCTGTTGCAGGCGGCAGTACATACGTCTTCCCCATCAGACTTGAATCAGTCGCTGCGAGCACGCGGTTCGACCAATCCATAAACATGATCTTGCCGTCTGGCAGTGAAACGGATTTCAGCGATTCGCTAATTTTCATATCCATCTTTGTTGCGACCAAAACGCCAATGATACCGTTTCCAATAGATACATTGCTAACGGCACGAATATAAGCAAGCGTGCTGATCTGCGATAACCCTACATTTGAATCAATAATTTCCATGTAACCTTTGCTCTTATAACTGACCGCATCATCGTACCAGCTTGGCTTCTCTGCATCGGAGAAAAAATAAACCCCGGTTTGTGTCAACTGACGCTTCGGTGCAAAAAAATAGTAATCATTCGGGTCATAAATATACAGCGAATAATATACGGCTTCTCCTCCATTAAGAGGAATCGAATTACTCGCAAGCAGCTTGTCGACCTTATCGTATTTCCGTACTCTCTCAATCACCGTTTCTGCCCCTGTAGGGACAAGCTGCTGTGTAATTGGATTTTGAATAATCGTCGTCGTTATTTTGCTGATCGTATCCATGTCACGATTAATGACGGTATCGTTTTGTTTGATGAGCTCCACATATGCGCTCGTCACATGGTTTTTGAGCAAATGCTCTGCTTTCATATTGCCGTACCAATGCAGTAGAAAAATCGGACTCACCATCACGAGAAACAAAAGTATCAATTGCTGCTTTATGTTCAATTTTGTCAAAGGATTGCTAAGACCCGATCGCATGCAGGCACCTCCGGTTAATAATTGTACTATAGCAAAAAAAACAGCCAAACAGAGTGGCTAGATCTACCCTTTTCAAAAGGGACAATGGAGCAAAATCGTAGAAATACACATACTTCATACAAAAAAAATGCTGCTAGTCAACAGATGTTGGTTAGCAGCACTTAGGATGGTATATTTTAAGCGATAATTGATTTGATATGTATATTTCTCTCCTGGCTTAAATCCAAGAAATAATCTGCCAGCTTGATAAGAGGCGTCTCAATATTGTGCGGATTGATGTACACGACCTCGCCTTCTCGGCCATCCGTCAGAAGCACTTGTTTGCCGACTAATCGCTTCATCAGGTTTTCAATAAATACCGAGATAATTTGCGGGTTAAGAACGCCAAACTTCCCATCTGTCATCTGATTTACAATTTCATGAAAGGATAATGGCTCGTGATAAGGACGCTTGGAGGACATCGCATGAAAAATATCCGCAACTGCTACGATAGAGCTGAATAAATCGATATTTTCCTTTTTCAGTCCGAGTGGATAGCCGTTCCCGTCCTCGCGTTCATGATGCTGAAGCGCAACACGAGCGATTCGCAGGCTTAAGCCCGTCGTACCCTTGAGCAGCTCATAACCGTAAATGGTATGCTTCTTAATTAATTGAAATTCAACCTCATTCAGTTTGCCCGGCTTGTTTAAAACCTCTAGCGGAAGCTTTACTTTGCCAACATCATGCAGGGTAGCAGCAAGTGACAAAATCGAAAGCTCTGAATTGTCCAGATTCATCCATCTTCCGATAAGCGTCGATATGACGCCCACACCTACGTTATGCTCATATACATAATCATCCTTGGCTTTCACCGCTTCGAATAATTCGAAAATATCCTGATTTTTGGATAGCTGCAAAATAGCTGGCAGCACCTCATTGCGAATCTCCATTAACGGGACCTTACGTGATACTAAGATCGATTCAAACAGCTCTTTTGAGATATTAACCGTTTGCTGAACAAGCTCACCAATTTGAATGCTTGATTGCTGAATCGGCTTATGCTCATAAGCAAGGGCAATCGATGATAAATCTATCCGATGGTTTATTAATATTTGTATTGATTCACTAGTCAGAACAGAGTCAGCTGGTACAATCGTAACGCCATATGCGTTCAAAATATCATATTTCATTTTTTTCCCGATCAACTGTTCCATGACTTCACTCCCTCGGAATTGACGTTTCCAACATTTAGTTTACCATATCTTATTTAGGAAGGGTCTATTAAAATTAGAAAGATGAGAATACATAGAAAAGGCCAACGGATTAGAAAGGCTAATCGGTTGGCTTTTTCAGAATCAAGTCCTGTACAGCTATCTTAAAATCCAGCATAAAACATTAAATATTGATCTGTATTCGCTTTCCAATAATTACGATCATGGCCGCCAGATGAGGTATGAAATTGTACATCAATGCCCTTTGCTTTAAGCTTTGCATATAATTGATCGGTAGAATTAATAACATGCATCATATCTTTATTACCATAATCCAAATAAACCTTTAGATTTTTCAATTCCAGCTGATCTACAAGATAAAGCGGATCTGTCTGCTTTCTCATTTCTTCATCTTTGAATAACCAGCCTAACTTCTCTGTAGAGTCCATAAACATGGCTGGACTATGTCCACCACTTTTGCTGAATAAATCCGGGTGCGTAAATGCTAAAAACAACGCTGCAAAACCGCCCATAGAGAGTCCTCCAATATATCGACCTTCTCTATCGGCGATCGTACTGTAATGGGAATCCACATAACCGATCAAATCCTTGGTCAAGTAATCCTCATATCGCCCGTATTGACGTCCATCCTTGGAATACGTTTGATCAGCGTAATTCGTGCCGTAACTGTTGTCATACTGAGGCATAACTATAATTAATGGCTTGATTTTCTGGTGCTTGATCAATTGAGTCGCCTTATCGGACAAGCTCATATCTTTATTCCACGTTTTCTCATTACCTCCTCGACCATGCAGCAAATAAAGGACAGGATAGTCAACGGTTTCCGTATATCCAGCAGGTAAATAAACTTGCAGTTTCATATCTTTATGTAATGCTTCACTATTCATCGTCATTTTTTCCACACGCGCTGCTGGAAGAGCTTTCGAGGACAATGCTTTATTTTCGCTAGTGGCTGCAGTACAGCCGGAATTCGTTAAAACACTGCACAATATCATACTCACAAGTAATATATTCGAGATAAACCTTCTTTCCTTTATTACCATTTTCCACCTACTTATCCTTATTTATATAGCAAAATAATCATACAACCCGTAACTTTGATTAACAATACGTCTAGCGACTGAAATCGTGAACGCAGCTAGCTGCACATAGAAAAAGAAATAACCCAAGGGAGATTCTCGTAAAATGGTGTACTACAACCATTACAAAACAAGAATCACACCATGGGTTACACATAACAGCATGTTATATTAGCATAACGGCATTTTATGAATTATAGTTCCAACCATACTTCCATTAGCTGATCCAGCTGCTTTTGGCGCTCCTCCTGCATATTCCAAATGGATTCAAGCGCAGCTGGATCACCCATTGCCGCGATTTGCTCCATTTCCATATTGCCCTCTAGCAGACTAGCTTCAAGCCTCGCGATCTCTTGTTCCAGCTGTTCCTTCGTACGCTCCACTCTTCCACCATGTTTCGGCTTGGTATGCTCAGCTAATTGCCTCGGATCTCGCACAACATGATCTGTTTTAACGGTAACATTGTTCTCGTTCGTTTTATAAGGCTTCCGCTTCGACTTAAAGTCATCGTAATTGCCCAAGTAAGTGTGAATGGCTCCCTCATTAAGCTCCCAAACTCGTTCAGCCAGCCGATTGATAAAATATCGATCATGCGAGATCGCCAGCACCGTTCCATCATAGTTTTCCAATGCTTCCTCCAGCGCCTCGCGGGAGCTGACATCAAGATGATTCGTTGGTTCATCCAGCAGCAATAAATTCGGTTTTTTGCGAATAAGCAGCGCGAGCCGAAGTCGTGACCATTCCCCGCCTGACAGCAAATGAAGTGGTTTAAATACATCCGTTCCATAAAACAAATAGCTGGCCAGTATATTCCTTGCCTCGCCTTCCTCTAAACCGCCCTCCGTTTTAAAAAATTCAAGTACGCTGAGCTGCTTATCGTCAACCTTCTCTTCTTGAGCCAAATAGCCGATATGAAGACGGGCTCCTAGGACTAGCTGTCCATCATCTGGCTGAAGCTCGCCAAGCAGCATCTTAAACAACGTCGTTTTGCCTGAGCCATTGTCCCCGACCAGCACAACCTTCTCACCATAGAATAAGCTGCCCTCAGCTTTATCCAAAATAACCCGATCACCGAATTGTTTAGTTACATTCTCAAAGGTAATCGCCTTACGTCCAGAGCGATCAAGCGCTGTAAGCTCGAAATCAGCGGTCTTCGGATCAAGAACCGGTCGTTTAATCATTTCCAACTTTTCCAAAGCTTTGCGCATGGAAGCGGCGCGTTTAAAAAACTTCTCATTGTCGCCGATACGCCCCCATTCCTCCAAGCGCTTAATCGTTTCCTTCATCTTCTTTATCTGTTTCTGCTGCTCTTGAAAATTCGCAAACTGCTGCAAGAGAAGCTCCTCTTTCTCCTTCACATATCCGCTATAGTTTGTAAGAAAGGTTTGTGCTGTACCATCCTCAAGCTCAATTATTTTGGAGCACACCTCATCAAGAAAATAACGATCATGCGATACGATGACACATGCGCCATCATACTGCTGAATAAATTGCTCCAGCCACTCCATCCCCCGCAAATCCAGATGGTTCGTGGGTTCATCAAGCAGCAGCAAAGCCGGTCGGACAATCAACTGGGAGGCAAGTGCAATCCGCGTTTTCTCACCGCCGGACAGGCTGCCAAAGCTTCGTGAATAAACAGCTCGGTCGATACGCAAGCCCGTTGCGACCTGCTCAATTGCCGTATCCATCTCATAACCGCCGCTTCTCTCGAACCTTTCCTGAGCCAGCGAGTATGTTTTCAGCAAACGCTCTAAAGCAGCTGAATCAGCAAGCATTTGCGGACTCGACATCTCTATTTCCATCTGCGTCATCTGATGCTTGCACGCCATTAAGTCTTGATAGCCATAAGCCAAAACTTCATACACGGTCAGCTTATCAAATTCGGCAGGTGTCTGCGGCAAATATCCGATTGCCAGCTCCTTCTGTACTGTAAGCATTCCCTCATCTACCTGATCATGACCTGAAATTAGGCGAAGCAATGTCGATTTTCCGCTTCCGTTGCGGCCAATCAACCCGATCTTTTCGCCTGCTTGTATTTGCAGCGTAAGTCCATCAAATATCAGATTCGCGGCGTGGTATTTCTTTATTTCCTGTATATTAACAATAATCATGTGAAGAGCCTCCTGTTAGATGAAGACCCTGACTCTTAAACACAACAAAAAAAGAGCCGCAGCAACAAGCCTGCGACCCTTCGGATGGTAAAGCTATCCGTAGTGGTTAAAGTAGGCGTCTTCTCGCGAATGGTTTAATCGTATGAGCATAATTGGACAGACCTCTCCCGTTCGCGGAAAATGTATGAACAATGCCAGCCATAGCAATCGGCAGCTGGCTAATACGGTTATTGACCATTTCGTGATTCACCTACTTCACCTCCCTTTCATTCATTCCTTTTAAAATAACATAAGGGCAAGTATTCTTGCAATAGCCAAACCAAATTTTGTATTTACAAGGAGTAAGCGTACATGATGTCGAAGATGACATTGTGAAGGAGGCTTATATATGGATAGATTTACACATCTTGGGGTTTACGGCATCTTGAAGAAAGACGATAAAGTATTGCTCATCAAAAAAGGCAGAGGGCCGCATACAGGGAAGTGGGATTTCCCAGGAGGGTCGATTGAATTTGGAGAAGAGCCTTATCAAACACTCATTAGAGAGTTTGAAGAAGAGACAGGAATTTCAGCGTTAACTGGCACCATCAAAACGACATTGTCATATACGCTGATCTGGCCCTTTAAAGCGGATAAATTAGAAGAGATGCATCATATCGGCATTATTTATGATGTAAAACTAGTAGATGATACATTTAATTTAAGAACGGATGGCGATGGTCAAGACTCGTTAGGCGCAAAGTGGATTCCTATGCGTGATTTAATAGATATGCCCGTAACTCCGTTTGTAAAAAATATATTTGGCTAGCCGTACATTCCTTATTATTAAACGGAAAGGTGGTATTCAAGTGGAGCTTTATTTTAAAGGCAACTTCTTTAATGCTGGAGAAACAACGATTATGGATGCAAATGGAGCCTCTGCTGGAACTATAGACTTACAAAGCATGTTCAGTGCGATGCTTTCTGTTTATGAATCCGACCTTAGACTCCTCTACAGTGGAAAATTCCGTCTTTTCTCTAGTAAATGGGAAGTTCGTGACGCCGCAGATTCAATCATTGGTGTGCTGAGAACCAGATTTACTTTTTTCAGCAAACGATATGAATACGACGCTGGGGAGCGTGGTCTTTTTCAAATTGAATCTCCTGCCTTCTCTTATGTTTATTTGATCATGGATACGTCAGGGAAAGAGGTTGCTTCCTTTGAAAAAACGAGCACTTGGCTCCAGTCGGGAGCCTTCCGTCTCCACAATCTCTCAACCGTGCTTAATAGCTATGAGCTTATTGCAGTCGTGATGGGTGTTCATAGCATTCAGAAGGCTGCGACAAACGCAGCAGCTACATAGTATTCTTCTTCGTATGAGTAGTTTTACAGCTTTTTGATCATTTTAAAATTGTTTAATTTCACACCTCTCCGTTCCACAACTTGTGACTCGACTTCCCGGTATTCATGACGTTCAAAAAATGGTTTTGCTGTTATGCTCGCATCTGTTTTTATCTCATTTACCCCTAGTCGACCAGCTTCAGCTTCAATTTTTTTCAATAGGGCTGAAGCTACGCCTCTTCTCTGATAATCCTTATGGACATACATTCGATCCAGTTCCCCTCCATATGTCATATCAGCAAATCCTACAATTTGACCGCTGTTCTCAGCGATAAAAGTAATATTTCGATCCATGGATTCCTTCCAAGCTTCGATTTTTTGGTCTGTCTCATCTTGTGGAGCCCAAGCGTTAAGCTGATCTTTTGAATAATGTTGTTTGTTTACTTCATGCACCGTTTCATAGAATAGGGAAACAACCTCACTAATATCCTCTTCAAGGAACCTTCTAATATTCATACTCATTCCTCCAGCTGGATTTTTATGTATAAAAGTAATCGTTTTGCACACTATAAACATATTGCCGTTTTCTATGCGGTCAAAAACAAAAACATGATGAATGGGAGAATACGATGAGAAAAATATCTATGTTAGTCTGTTTGCTATTCCTGACCCAAACATTTGGAATTGTATCAGCACATCCAAATCCAAATGCTGAACCTGCTGGAGTACTTGTCACTATAATTAACAGCGAAGGCCAACATATTGGATCCGCTCAGCTCACCCAAAAAGCTGACAAAGTATATTTGCACATTGAAGCGGAAAAGCTTCCTCCAGGCAAGCATGGTATTCACTTTCACAGCGTGGGCAAATGCGATACTCCTGATTTCAAAACAGCTGAAGCTCATTTCAATCCAGTGAATAAGCAGCATGGCTTTAACAATCCAAAAGGCTACCATAACGGAGACCTCCCCAATATTACGGTAGGTGCCGATGGCAAAGTGAAGGCTGATATCGTAAGCAGCGATGTGACGCTCTTGAAAGGCAACCCAAATTCCTTATTAAAGGACGGCGGCACATCCATTATCATCCATGAAAAAGAAGATGATTATGTTACCGATCCATCTGGAAATTCTGGCAATCGTATCGCTTGCGGAGTTATCCAATAAGCTAGCGTGAAAAACGAGAGGCTGTCACAAGGAAATAACCTTGTAACAGCCTTTTTTTGATCTCGATATTTATTTGTTGTAAGCCCGCTGACGCAAGCTTTCGTACAGCAAAACCGTTGCTGCCATCGCTACATTTAACGACTCTGCTTGTCCAACCATCGGAATAATGACCGTTTCATCCATGAGTGCGCGAACTTCAGGAGACAGCCCTTCTGATTCGCTGCCCATCAGCAGCCATGTTGACTGTGTCCAGTCGTAGCCATAGCAGGTATGCTCTGCTTGTAGGCTTGTCCCAATAAGCTTCATGCCTTTTTCTTTCGCTTCGGGCAGAAGTTCTTTTAAATCCGCTTCTATAATAGGCAGATGGAATAAAGAACCCATCGTAGATCTTACGGTTTTCGGATTGTAGAGGTCCACGCAGCCTTTGCCCAAAATAACAGCATCTGCGCCAACCGCATCCGCGCTGCGGATGATCGTTCCCGCATTTCCAGGATCTCGTACGCCGTCAAGCACAACGACAAGCCCGTTTTTGCGATATAATGCCTCTTTATGTACGGACAGCTTTGACAAAATAGCAAATACAGGCGGAGGCGTATCCGTTCCTGTGCATTTTGACATGACCGATCGTGAAGCTTGAACCCACTCCAAACCGAGTGTTGCCTCCGTATCATTCGTTTCTCGCTCCAGCTTAAGCTCTGCGGGAATACCACGTTCTGCATCATAAACAATCGTCGTTACTTTAGCTGTACCTCTCAGCGCTTCCAATACGAGATGAACGCCTTCAATCAGAAATTGGCCGCTGCGATCACGGTATTTTTTGTCTAGCAGCGATGCCCACTGCTTGACTCTGTCATTTTGTACAGATGATAGCAAAGAATCAAAATTTTCATTCATAGTTTGATTTAACCTTCCGAATATGCAATTTCTAAATTTGTTAGATCTGAGTTTTTACCTACAATAACAAGAATATCATCCCTGCCAATTAAATCGTCCGCATATGGAGCGATGTTCATGGTAGAGCCTGTTTTGATAGCCATAACATTACATTTATACTTCGCCCTAATATCGAGCTTCTTCAAGCTTTGTCCAATCATTGGCTCGGGAGCTTTAATTTCAATGATGCTGTAATCGTCTGATATCTCGATATAATCAAGAATGTTAGGCGACACAAGATGATGTGCAACGCGCAGCCCCATATCCCGTTCGGGGAAAACGACCTTATCGGCACCAATTTTGCCTACAACTTTACCATGAAGCTCGTTTTGAGCTTTGACGATTAACGTTTTTACTCCTAAATCCTTCAAAATGAGCGTCGTCAAAATGCTTGACTGAATGTCTTGTCCTATGGCAACGACGACAACATCAAAATTCCGAATACCGAGCGCTCGAAGCGCTTCCTCATCCGTTGAATCAGCGGATACTGCATGAGTTACAAAATTAACGACTTCTTGTACTCGCTGTTCGTTCGAGTCAATAGCTAATACCTCAAAGCCCATATCTGTCAAAGCTTTTGCAATGCTGGAGCCAAAACGCCCCATTCCAATTACTGCGTATTGCTTCTTTGCCATCGATACATAATCCTCCTTACGCGGATGATTGCTGCAGTTATTTAGACAGTATACCATAGCTTGCTCATTCGGATGAAAGAAGCATGCACTGGACATAGTAAATAAGTAAATCCCAATGGGCAGGAGGCTGTTTAGTTTGAAAGAAATTGATCTGCGTCAAGCAATCGTTATGCGTGTGCAGGATAACTCTGCGAAAGATCTATCAGAAGTAATTGAAGACTCAATTGGCGCGGATGAGCGTGCTTTGCCGGGGCTTGGTGTACTTTTTGAGATGATCTGGCAGCAATCCACTGAGCTAGAGCAAGAGCGAATGGTTGATTCCTTATATAGGCATCTTCATCATTCTGAGCATGCTAATCCGTCTCAGTAACGCACAGCTGCAGAATAAACAATTTGGCCTCCGATAATGGTAGCTGTTACCCAAGGCAGGCCATCATAACGATCCACAATAATTAAATCCGCTGCTTTGCCAAGCTCTATGGAACCAATGTCACCATCCACGCCCAATGCCTGCGCTGGATGTAATGAGACCATCCGTACCGCAGCTGGCAAAGCGGCAATCCCTTCATCTGCAAGCTTAAACACAGCTGACAGCATAGAAGATGGATGATAGTCTGAGCATAAAATGTGGGCAGCACCAGCAGCAATTGCGTCAACCGCCTTTAAATTGTTGTCATGAGACGCGCCTCTTACAACATTAGGAGCACCTACACAAACATGAAGCCCTCGATTAGAAGCATATTTTGCCGTAACCATATTAATTGGAAACTCACAGACAGAAACCCCATAATCAAGCGACTCATCTACCTTCTCCACCGAATCATCGTCATGTGAGGCAACGGCTATGCCAGCTTCAGCTGCAAGTTTGCTCAGATTCTTCAAATGATCACCGTTTACCAGTTGCCTTTGCTGAATGAGATTATCAACAATTGCACGTACCTCTACAACGCCTACACCCTGATTCTTCATTACATAACGCTCAAATGAGCCGTGTTCACGATATTGGCCTTGCCCGGGTGAATGATCCATAAACGATAAATAATCAATCGCTTTCTCATTCAAGAACCTTTCAACAATGGGCATACCTGCCAGATGTGAAACCTCAAAGCGCAAATGTATACGATTGCGAATCATCGATCGTTTATTGCGATAGCTGTTAATATGCTCAATCATCCCCGTTAGCAAATGATCTCCTCGCAAACTAAGCCCTACGCCAAGCGATAATGAATGATACATCGTAGTTATGCCATGCACCGGAAGCTTCCGTTCAAACTCCAGCAATGCCATATCCAAAGGAAACAATGTATTGGGACGCGGCTGCACTTCTTTCTCAATCGCATCGCAATGAATGTCAATTAGACCTGGAAGTATGTATTGCTGCTTCGCATCTATGTTTATAGACTGGGGGTGCAGCTTTATCCAATTGCTGATTGCCAATTCATCGTGCAGCACAGCAGTTATTCGCCCATCGATAATAGCAATTGCCCCATCAGCCATTTGGCCAGGCAAAACGATCTTTCCGTTCGTAATGATCATAGGCTCAGTGCTAGCTCTCATGCGATTATCCATCGATATACACTTCCCCCGCACTAAAATGATTGTAATGATTTTACCATATTTTACTTAGAAAAACATACCTAGGAGTTAGATCCTTGATATTTGTAAAAAATACATTAATTCCTCTTTTATACAGATCCAAAGCTTCTATATTATGCTCGAAACAAGCAAAAAAACCGCAAGAATAATTCCTCGCGGCTTTGAAGCATAATAAAGGCAAGAAGCGTTGCCTTTCGTTTCTCATTTTATTCTTCAAGAGGTATTAGCTTGTAAATATCTCCATTTTCAAAAGAATCGATTAAACGATCCAGCCATTTGTAATATTTTAAAGCCTCATCAATCTTTTGTGTATCATTATCAAGCACATCCAGGAAAGCTTGTTCACTTTCGTATTGAAGCTTTAGAGCATCGATTTCCTTCATTGATCGGTTTAGGGCACTCATATTTTGCTCGACAGCTTTTCTCCATTTAATGGAGAAGTAGTCCGTAAAGTTTTGATGCCAGTTCGGCTCTACTTCATATAAGTCTTTTCTTGAGCCTTTACCCCATACTTTATTTATCATCTTCAGATCATGCAGCGTACGCATGCCAGTACTCATTGATGTCTTGCTCATGCCCATCGTCTGGCTCATCTCATCAAGTGTAACTGGCTCACGATTAAAGTACATATTGCCGTACAAATGACCAATGGATAACGTAATGCCGTACAAATCCATGTTTTCACCAATTGATTCAATGACGCGGCGCCTTGCTTTATGCAGCTTGTTTAGCTGCTCATCTGTTAATGCTGCAAGCTCATTCATGTCGTTCCTCCTGAGGAGTGTCTTTCCCCTATCATTCTTACATCAATTATTGTAATCAAATGACCATCCATATGTAAAGAACACGTTTGATACGAAAAAGGGAGTTATCCAGAGTATACAGTATGTAAAGTTCGTAAAGTTATAACTGTACGTAGTATACAGAGTCTCACGCCTTTTGACCATAACAAACATAACCAACTAAACTTATGGGAGTCGAAATATTCCAAAGGGGGCACAACATGGCGATTATAGAAGCCAAGAGGCTGACCAAAATTTTCGGAACAGATCCGAAAAAGGCGATCCCGCTGCTGGATAAAGGATGGTCTAAAGAGAAAATTTTTGCAGAAACAAAACTTACGGTTGGGGTGAACCAAGCCAATTTCTCGATTGAAGAGGGACAAATATTTGTTATTATGGGCTTGTCGGGTAGCGGTAAGTCGACACTTGTACGTCTTCTCAATCGATTAATTGAACCTACTTTAGGTCAAGTCCTGTTTAACGGGACAGATGTACTTAAGATGTCACCAGAGCAGCTGCGGCAATTTAGAAGAAAAAATGTAGGTATGGTATTTCAGAAGTTCGCACTGTTTCCGCATCGCACCGTTATTCAAAACATTGAATATGGACTAGAGGTACAGGGCATCGATAAGAAAAAACGCAGAGAAATGGCGATGCATTCGCTAGAGCTTGTTGGATTGAAAGGATGGGCAGACAGCTATCCTGACCAATTAAGCGGCGGTATGCAGCAGCGCGTTGGACTCGCAAGAGGACTTGCTAACGATCCGGATGTTCTGCTTATGGATGAAGCATTTGGCGCACTCGATCCTTTAATTCGGAAGGATATGCAGGATGAGCTGCTTGAGCTTCAATCCAAAATGAAGAAAACAATTGTTTTCATTACCCATGACTTAAACGAAGCACTGCGGATCGGTGATCAAATCGCTTTGATGAAGGACGGAAGCATCGTCCAAATTGGATCACCTGAAGAAATATTGATGCAGCCAGCGAACAAATATGTTGAGCGTTTCGTCGAGGACGTTGATTTATCCAAAGTATTTACAGCATCACATGTCATGATTAAACCTGAAACGATAACCATCGAGAAAGGTCCGCGTGTTGCTTTGCAATTTATGCGTGACCGCGGAGTATCGAGCCTTTACGTTGTCGACAAAGGTATGCGCCTGCTTGGCGTTATAACGGCAGAAGAAGCAGCGAATGCAATTAAAAACGGCCAAAAGCTTGAAGATGCAATGGAGCGAGAAGCACCATTCGCACAGCCGGATACGCTGCTTAATGAGTTGTTTGAATTAATGAGTAATTCGAAATTCCCCATTTCCATTATTGATGCAAACGGGCGCCTTAAAGGCATCGTCATCAAGGGCGCGGTTCTAGCCGCATTAGCTGGAAATTCCGTATTAGAGGCTGGTGAACGTATTGAATCTACCTAAAATCCCATTAGCTGACTGGATCGAATGGCTGGAAGCTTGGTTTGAAGCTCATTTCGACCCTTTTTTCAAATTAATACGCACAGTTGTCGGCGAAACTGTAAATGGCTTGGATGTCGCTCTCAATTGGTTTCCAGCGCTAGTGCTTATTTTGATATTCACTATTTTGGCTTGGCTTATCGGCAAGTGGAAAATGGGAATATTCACACTTATCGGATTGCTAATCATAGAAAACCTCGGCTTATGGAGCCAAACAATGCAGACACTAGCCCTCGTTTTGACTGCAGCTTTCATATCCGTGCTGATTGGCGTTCCTATTGGAATTTTGTGTGCTCGCTACACCAATTTCCAAAAAATCATTACACCATTGCTTGATCTTATGCAGACGATGCCAGCCTTCGTTTATTTGCTCCCAGCTGTAACGTTCTTCTCCTTGGGTGTTGTTCCTGGCGTGATCTCTTCGATTATTTTTGCAATCCCGCCAACGATACGATTAACGAATCTTGGCATTCGCCAAGTCCCTGCCGAATTAGTAGAAGCAGCAGATGCCTTCGGCTCTACGCCAACGCAAAAATTATTCAAGCTGCAGCTTCCTATTGCCATGCCAACCATTATGGCCGGCATTAACCAGACCATTATGTTGTCACTATCGATGGTTGTCATTGCATCCATGATTGGTGCTCAAGGTGTAGGAGCTTATGTATATCGTGCAGTGACGCAAGGAAATACCGGCGTTGGGTTTGAAGCTGGTCTTGCCATTGTTATATTAGCCATTATTTTAGACCGACTGACCCAACAAATTATTCGTAAAAGCAAAACCACTTAAACTAATTTATAAACGTTAAGCGCATGCTCAATGCTAGTTTGCTGCGTTAAATTTGAGCGCATGCTTACGAAGTATTTTGCTGCGCAAAATTTAAGCGTATGCTTTCGATGTTAGTTTGCTGCGCAAACTTTAAGGAGTGATTTTTTGAAATTTAATAAAATGAGTGTAATTGTTGCTGCTGTTATGACCATGGCTTTAGTCGCTGGATGCTCTTCGAACAATGAAGGCGCAAAGAAAAAAGTAACGCTTGCTTATGTGGCTTGGGATTCTGAGATAGCAAGCACGTATGTTGTGAAGGAAGTACTTGAGCAGAAGCTTAATTACAAAGTTGATATGATGCAAGTTGATGCGGGGCCTATGTGGGCTGGTATTTCTGACGGCAGTGCAGATGCGATGGTAGCTGCATGGCTTCCTACAACACATGCATCGTACATCGAAAAATATAACGGTAAATTTGATGATCTAGGACCAAATCTTGAAGGAACAAAAATTGGTCTAGTCGTCCCTAAATATATGGATGTTAACAGCATTGACGAGCTTAACGATGCCGTTGGCGCAGAAGTAGATCATACGATTATCGGTATTGAGCCGGGTGCTGGTCTTATGATGTCGACAGAAAAAGTATTAGATCAATATAATCTGCGAGATAAATGGAAGCTGCTTGAAAGTTCCTCCGCAGCGATGACTCAGCAGCTTGAGAAGGCTTATGCTAACAAAGAGCCGATTGTTGTGACAGGCTGGACACCGCACTGGATGTTCGCCAAGATGGAGCTGAAATATTTGGCAGATCCTAAAAATGTATATGGCGGAGATGAACAGATTCATACAATCGCCCGTCAAGGCCTAAAGGATGATCTTCCTGAAGCTTATGCATTCCTCGATCAGTTTAATTGGACGCCAGATGATATGGCTTCCGTTATGATCAAAATCCAAGAAGGCGAAACGCCAGAAGCAGCTGCTAAAGCTTGGGTTGAGCAAAATCCTGACAAGGTTGCCGCTTGGATAAAATAATAGCCAACATTCGAAAGAAGCTGTCTCAAAAATATTCAGATCGATGGATCAATAGCTCACTTTGGACAAAATGTTGGAGAGCATGAAAAAATAGTACACCAAAGGCTATTCCCGGCGGATTCAATTATTGGTCTCGCCGACATTGCATAATAACTTAATCATTTCTCTAGCGAACTGTATCATACTTATTATGCAGAAAACGACTCTTCTTTCATTTTAACGAACCTGATAAACGTTATATCATGATATACATGGTGTTCCGAGCTATTTTTCTCGAAATAACGATTCTGTAGTTCATTACAATTTAAATCTATTACGAATGGTTTGAATAAGACCTGCTGGGTTCGTTAGCTATAAGATTGTTAAAGTGAGAACATCGTCCGGCCTATGTTTCATCAAAAAAGCAAGAGCTGTTCCAATCGTAGATACATCTACTTTTGGGACAGCTCTTTTTTAAAATGACTTTACATTCTAGCCGTTAATGCTCTTCAGCCTTTCTTAATCCAAGCAGAATGGCTGCAAACCAAGCGGCAATGGCGCTGGGCGCTCACAAGTGCTTTTCATAACATAATGCACGCCTTGTTCCGACGCGTCATGGAAGCCATGCATAGCTTCGAGTACATGATAAGCAAGCTCGCCATTAGCGCGATGCTTACGACCGGTTTGAATCGCTTTGGCCATATCTGCTGCACCGACACCACGAGCGTTCTCTGTGTATCCGTATGCAAGCGGAATATCTGACCATTCATTTGAGCCCGCACGCCAAATTTTAATTTGTCCGCCAAACCCATTTGGATCTGGGACAAGAAGTGTGCCCGCGCTGCCGTATATTTCGATTCGCGGAAGCGTTGAGCCGCCTTTCACATCAAAGCTTGTGAGCAATGTTCCGATTGGACCAGACGCAAAGTCCATTACTCCAGCGATATGAGTTGGTACTTCAACCTCTACCTGTTGGCCGTATTTCGGTTTGCTTGTAATCGTTCTCTCTGGGAAAGAGATACGTGCCGAACCCGTTACACGAGTGATCGGTCCAAGAAGCGCTACAAGCGCGGTTAAATAGTATGGCCCCATATCAAACATCGGGCCGCCGCCCTTTTGATAATAAAATTCAGGAGCCGGATGCCATGATTCATGCCCGCCGCACACCATGAATGCAGTCGCGCCAATCGGCGTACCGATCCATCCGTCCTCAAGCAGCTTAATGCTCGTTTGGATGCCGCCGCCAAGGAATGTATCCGGCGCGCTTCCAACATAAAGACCTTTTTTCTCAGCAAGCTCAAGTACCTGCTGCGCCTCTTCACGAGTAACTGCAAATGGCTTCTCAACATAAACATGTTTGCCTGCTTCAAGAGCTTGCAAGCACACCGAAGCATGCGCTTGTGGGATCGTCAAATTGATTATCATTTGAACTTCCGGATCAGCAAGCAGCTCCTCAACCGAACAACCGCGAACGCCAAACTGCTCGCCTTTTGCTTTGGCTCTCTCCACATCTAAATCTGCGCAAGCTACAACCTGCAAGGCATCAAAACGATTGCCGTTTTCAAAATAGATGCCGCTAATATTGCCTGTTCCTATAATGCCTGCTTTGATCTTTTCCATAATCTCTTGTCCCTCTTCTCATATCCTAAGATTATTATAATTGCGATTTACAACTGATTATCTGCCATACCGCTATAAGCAGAAGCTGTTTTGCCTGCTGCCAGCGCATTTGCTTTACCTTCCGCACACCACAAGAAGCCGCGTCTCATAAGCTCTTTCACCGCTTCAATCTCGATAATATTAGCTTGATGACCAAGCGAGTTGTAATATACGCGTCCAACACCCCAGCGCTTCGTCCATACAACCGGCATATCGACTGCCTTGTTGAGGGAATGCGGTCCCGGTGTCAGCGGAAAACGTGTTGTCGCCAGCACTTCAACTGCCGGATCCACATRCAAATAATATTGCTCAGAGCTGACAACAAAATCTTCAATTCCTTCTGTCAGCTGACTGGATGAATTATTAATATTAACCGTGTATTCAACACCGTCATTGCCTGGGTGAGCTACCCATTGTCCGCCGGTCATAAACTGCCAGTCTACATTTTCACGGAACGCATCGCACATTCCGCCATGGCATCCTGCCAAACCTACGCCGCTTTGAACAGCTGCAGATACATTATCGACAAGCTTCTGCTCGATCCGTGCCATCGTCCATACGGGTACGATGAGATCAAGTCCCAACAGTTTTTCTGCATCTGCAAATGCTTCCAATGTATCGGATACCTCTACCTCGAAGTCCTCAGCTGCAAGCACCTCACGAAAAATTTCAGCTACCTCTTTCGGCTGATGTCCATCCCAGCCGCCCCATACGATTAGTGCTTTTTTCATTACCTTCTCCTGCCTCTCTCCAAGCGCTAAGTAATCTCCTAACTAATACCCTATATGGCTTACGATAATTCGCTAATTGCTACCCAGCGGCGTTCTGCAATCGAACGATCTACCGCCTCCAGAACCTCTTGGCATTTCACGCCATCTACAAAGTTCGGAACGGGCTGACGATCTTCAGCAAAAGCTTGCATCAGCTCATGCATTTCATGTGTAAACGTGTGCTCGTATCCAATGGTATGTCCAGCTGGCCACCAAGCGTCCATATACGCATGCGATGGATCGGTTGCAAGTACGCGGCGGAAGCCTTGAACATCCTCGGCATCATCGGTGAAATAAACTTGAAGCTCATTCATCCGCTCAAAATCAAACTTGATGCTTCCTTTACTGCCGTTAATTTCAAAAGCGTTCGTACAGCGATGGCCGGCTGCGAAGCGAGTCGCCTCAAAGCTGCCCAGCGCGCCGTTAGCAAAGCGTGTCATAAACATGGTTGCATCATCCACTGTTACTTCTCCGAGCGGTCCACCCTCGCTTCCCTTTGCGCTAAGGCCTGTCATAGCTGAAGCAATCGGACGCTCTTTAACGAAAGTTTCGCTCATGCCGATAACCTCATTGAATTCTCCAACGAGAAAACGCGCCATATCTATCAAATGTGCTCCTAAATCACCATGTGAGCCGGAGCCTGCAATTTCCTTCTGAAGACGCCATACGAGCGGGAAGCTCGGATCGATAATCCAATCTTGCAAAAACACAGCGCGGAAATGATAGATTTCACCGAGCCTGCCATCTGACACCAATTTTTTGGCAAGCTGTACAGCAGGTGCAAATCGATAGTTAAAACCTACCATATGCTTCACGCCTGCTTTTTCTGCAGCATCAAGCATTTCACGGGAGTCTTCAAGCGTAAGCGCCAGCGGCTTCTCACAAAAGATATGTTTGCCAGCTGCCGCTGCTGCTAGAGCGATAGCCTTATGTGCATCACTTGGTGCATTAATATCGATTAAGTCGATATCCTCGCGGTTAACGAGCGCATTCCAATCCGTTTCAGCACTTTCCCAGCCGAATTGTGACCGTGCTTGCTCAACACCTTCTGAATCACGTCCGCAAATGGCCGTCATCTCCGGTTTAATCGCATTCGGGAAAAACATCGGAAGCGCGCGGTATGCGTTGCTATGTGCCTTCCCCATAAACTTATAACCAACCATGCCAACTTTTACTTTATCCATAATAATCCGCCTCTCTTAAGCGTAAACGCCTTATGCTGCCTCTAGCGATAAGATCGCGTCCCGCAATTGAAATAGAATGGAGCAGAAAAACTCGTATTCAGGATTTAACGTTTGAGTCTTGACGTTTCTCTTGTGATCAGGCTGACCGGTAAAACATCTGTTTGTGAATCTGACGTTTCCGTTTTCTGATCCGGGTCCAGCAATCTAGCAGCTGCAAGCTTACCCATTTCATAGAAAGGAACAGCAACGGTTGAAAGCCTTGGACTAATGATGCGCGAGCCGTCTGAGTCATCATATCCAACTAGCGCATAATGCTCGCCAGCTTCAACTCCCAGTTCCCGCAAGCGCTGCATCAGGCCGATTGCCATTCGATCATTAGCCGCAAATACCGCATCGATATTGCCTTCTTTAATTTGTTCCGCCAATTGCTCCGCGAGCTCCGCTCCGCTCTTTCGGCTGTAATTACCGTGATAGATTAGACTAGGCTCATAAGCAAGTCCCGCTTCCATTAGAGCCGCTTTGTAGCCTTCCTGCCTATCGGCACTATTGGAATATTGCAGCGGGCCGTTAACAAAAGCAATACTGCGGCTGCCCTGACTCAACAAATGCGATACGGCTGCCTTGCTGCCTGAAACATGATCAGCATCGACAGTACGATAATGCTCCGCATCAAACCGCTGATTCACAAGGCAGAAAGGAAAGTTTTCAGCCTTCAGCTCAGCAAGGGCGGCTCTTTCTTCAGGCACATTTTGTGAGCCTAAAACGATGCAAGCATCAATCTTATGCGTGCGAAATAGCTTAGCGTAATCTCTCGCCCCATCCGGTTCTCTAAAAATAAGAAGCAGGTCATAGCCGCAGCGCTTCGCTGTTTCACCAATTCCACTTAATATTTCCGAAAAATAGTAAGTGGAAAACAAATGAACCTTTGGCACGAATGGCAATATGACGCCAATATTCCCGCTCTTCCTTCGAGCAAATTGCTGAGCAAGCGCATTCGGTACGTATCCAAGCTCAGCCGCGGCTTGTAATACACGTTCACGCGTTTCCTCTTTGATAGGGCCGACGCTGTTCATCACTCTCGAAACAGTCGCCTCTGAAACACCAGCTAGTTTCGCAACTTCTTTCCTGCTAATAATCATTTTCCTCCTGAAAAACTAATATGCTAAGTTGTCATTTCATTTTAATGTACACGCGTACATTATTGCATGAAAACGTTTTAGCGTCAATAAACTTTTTGCATATTTTTCTATCGTTGCCCTCATTACAAAAAAACGATCCAGAACGCTTGCATCGGCGTCCCAGATCGTTTTTTCTCGTTGTCTCTTGCAGTTACCTACTTCTTCGCTATTTCATTAATCCATTCAAAAACAGCGGACAGCGCATTTGCTTCCTCACTCATGTTCATCCTATCAATATAGGATTTACGGTTTTGGTACAAACGCTCGACACTCTCAACAAGAGTGCTTGCCGTCAGCTTCTCTTCATACAATACGTCGGCATAACCCGATTTCTCAAACGACTGGGCATTCAAAATTTGATCTCCTCGGCTCTGTTCCCGTGTTAGAGGAATAAGCAGCATCGGCTTCTTTAAGGATAAAAACTCAAATATGGAATTAGAGCCTGCTCGTGAAATCACAAGGTCCGTCATCGCCAATACATCCGGCAATTGCTCATTCACAAATTCGAATTGCTTATAGCCAGGCATAGCAAGCGACGGGTCAACTTGATTTTTACCGCAGAGATGAACGATTTGAAAGCTTTTGGTAAGGCTTGTTAATGACTGTCTGACCGCCTGATTAATTTTGCGTGCACCCAAGCTTCCACCCATAATCAAGATGACAGGTTTGTTTTTGGTAAATCCGCAAAAGGTTCTGCCTCTATCCGCGTTGCCCTGCTTCACTTCCTCACGTATAACTGCTCCTACATGCCTGCTTTTATCAGCCTTCAGCATGCTGCCCGTCTCAGGAAAAGTCGTACATACCCCTGTAGCAAAAGGGATCGATAACCGATTCGCGAGACCTGGCGTCAGATCGGATTCATGAATAAGCAGCGGCACCTTGTTTAGCCATGCGCCAATAACGACAGGTACGGATACAAATCCGCCTTTGGAGAAGATGACATTCGGTTTATTTTGCTTAATGAGGCGATAAGCTTGATAAAGGCCTTTTACTACCTTGAACGGGTCCTTAATGTTCTGAATATCCATGTACCTTCTCAGCTTTCCCGTCGATATCGGAAAATACTTAACCTCTGGAATCGTTGCGATAAGCTGCCTTTCAATACCGCTCTCCGATCCGATATATTGGACTGACCAGCCCTCTTCCAAAAAATGCGGGATCAAGGCCATATTAACGGTAACGTGTCCGGCTGAGCCTCCCCCGGTGAACATGATTGTTTTCATGAATGACTAGCCACCTATCGTTTTTTATCCATTTATTATACGGGTAAAGATTCGTTTTAGCACTGAAATTCAAGGAGATGGATATAAAAAGCATCCCCAGCCGCAAGCGCTGCTGCGCGATTGGCCGAGGATGCTTTAAACGTGCCTATATCCCTACCCTTAAGGCGCAGTTTCCAGAAACTTAGACGTTGGATTCTTGTCTACTGCCGTACGCATCGCATATTCGTTCTCGAACAAGACGACAAAGTTGCCCTTCTTGTCCTTTACGAGCGTCGTATTGATTCGGAATTTGCTAGGGTCAATATTATCATCAACGATCCAGCGGGCAAATTGGAACTGCATCCGGTGCAATTGAATATCTACGCCGTACTCCGCTTTCATTCGATGCTCAAATACCTCAAATTGCAAATGACCAACAACGCCGAGAATCGTCTCGTCGAAGTTGCCTGTGGAGTGGAACACTTGAATCGTGCCTTCCTCCGTGAGCTGATCAATGCCTTTTTGGTACTGCTTGTGCTTCAACGCATTTTTAACGGTTACTTTAGCAAAAATTTCAGGCGAGAACGTTGGAAGCTCATCGAACACAACTTCGCCGCCTTGTGATAATGAATCGCCGATTCGGAAAATGCCTGGATCAAACAAACCGATAATATCGCCCGGATACGCCGTATCCACGATATCACGGTCTTGCGCTAGAAACTGCTGAGGCTGCGCAAGCTTAATGTCCTTGCCATTACGCACATGACGAACGCTCATTCCGCGCTCGAATTTGCCGGAGCAAATCCGAAGGAAAGCAATTCGGTCACGATGGGCCGGGTTCATATTCGCTTGAATTTTGAAAACATATCCCGTAAATTTCTCATTCGTCGGTTCAATCTGACCTGTCGTGCTGTTGCGCGACGTCGGCTTAGGAGCTAGTTGAAGGAAGTTTTCTAGAAAAGTTTGCACGCCAAAGTTATTAACCGCGCTTCCGAAGAAAAGAGGCGTCAATTCACCCGCTTGCACTTTCTCAAAATCAAATTGATCACCAGCGACATCCAGCAGCTCAAGATCACCAATAAGCTGATCTGTTAAATAATCTCCAGCCATCTCACGAATAACAGGATCATTATAATCGCTAACGGGACGAACCTCGATTGTCGAGTGGTCATTTCCTTGGAAAAGCTCGACCTGTGTTTTCATTCGGTCATAAACACCGCAAAGCTCACGTCCCATGCCGATTGGCCAGTTCATTGGAACAGCGCGAATGCCTAAGACACGCTCAAGCTCCTCCATTAATTCAAATGGACTTTGCCCTTCACGGTCCAGCTTGTTAATAAAAGTGAAAATCGGAATGCCGCGTTTGCGGCAAACCTGGAACAGCTTGATCGTTTGTGCCTCGACACCTTTGGCAACGTCAATAAGCATGACGGCGCTGTCGGCTGCGGTAAGCGTACGATATGTGTCCTCACTGAAATCTTGGTGACCAGGCGTATCAAGAATGTTAACGCGATGTCCCAAATAATCGAACTGCATTACGCTGGACGTTACCGAGATACCGCGTTGTTTCTCAATTTCCATCCAGTCGGATGTTGCATGACGGCTCGCTTTGCGCGCCTTAACTGACCCTGCAAGCCGAATGGCTCCTCCGAATAGGAGGAGCTTCTCAGTGAGGGTCGTTTTTCCTGCATCCGGGTGAGAGATAATCGCGAATGTGCGGCGCTTATCTACTTCCTGTTTAATTTCTTCACTTAACGATTGGCTCATGCTTGTCTTCCCTTCATTACGTAAGGTATGCGGCAGCGATTATTTCCCGCTGTTCGAAACCCAAATGACGTTATCTTCCTCTTGTCCGTTAACCGGCCACCAATGGAAACCATCTTCTTTTAGCATTTCATCCGCAGCTTCTGGACCCCATGATCCCGCTGGATACAGCTTCAAATCGCTTTTATCTTCACGCCATGCTTGTGCAATTCGATCCACAAACGCCCATGCTTGGGAAACTTCATCCCAGCGAGTGAAGTAAGTGGAGTCGCCGCGTGCCGCATCATGAATGAGGCGTTCGTACGCTTCAGGCGTATTTAAGCCGATTTGGCAGCTTTGGCAGAACTCCATGGCGACTGGCTGTACCGAATTGTTTTGACCAGGTGTCTTTGCGTTTACTTTAATATATATGCCCTCAAGCGGGTTTACGCGAATAACGAGCAAATTCGGCGCCAAATCATGACGCTGCGCAAATAGAACATTTTGCGGCATCGATTTGAACTCGATGACGACCTCCGTTGTTTTTACAGGTAGACGTTTGCCCGTTCTAATATAGAAAGGCACGCCAGCCCAGCGGAAGTTGTCCACTAATACTTTGGCAGCAAAATAAGTTTCAGTCGTGGAGTCCTCGCCAACAGAATCCTCTTGGCGGTAGCCCATAAGCTCTTTGCCATGATGGCTGCCTTCGCTGTATTGACCGCGTACGACGTGCGAGCGAACCTCATCACTGGACGTATAATTACGCAGTGAACGAAGCACCTTTACCTTCTCATCACGAATATCTTCTCCGTGCAAGCGGCTTGGCGGCTCCATAGCAATCATCGTAAGCATTTGCAGCATATGGTTCTGACCCATGTCGCGCAAAGCTCCCGATTTGTCGTAATAGCCTCCGCGATCCTCAACGCCAACCGTTTCGGATAATGTAATTTGAACATTGGCAATATGGTTATTATTCCACAAAGGCTCAAAAAAAGCATTAGCAAAACGAATAACTTGAATGTTTTGAACCATTTCCTTGCCTAGATAGTGATCGATACGGTATATTTCTTCTTCCTTAAACACTTGGTTAATCTGTTCATTCAGCTTCTGAGCCGATGGAAGATCGTAGCCAAATGGCTTCTCGATTACGACGCGATGCCAACCGTTTGATTCAAGCAATCCGCCGTCGCGCAAATTGAATGATACCGGACCGAAAAGTGAAGGCGCAAGGGCCAAGTAAAAAAGACGGTTGCCGGGAATGTYGAACTTCACGTCAAGCTGCTCAGACAATTTGCTAAGCTCGCGGAAGCCTTCTACATCGTTAATATCGAGTGACATATATACGAAATGTTCTGCAAAACGATTCCAAAGTTCAGCATCGTCCGCTTTGTAACGACAAAACTCTACAATAGATTCATAAAGGTCAGCACGAAATTGTTCATTCGTACGAGGACGTCTTGCTAGACCAACGACGGCAAAGTTTTCCGTGAGCTTGCCTTCTTTATATAAACTGAAAAGGGCTGGAAACAGCTTGCGCCGAGCCAAATCGCCCGTTGCTCCGAAGAGGTAATATACAGCACCTTCTGCAGAGACGGATTCAAGATTATTATTATATGTCATTTGCCTCATTCTTTCCCTATGTATTTTTATACAACTTTACATGATATGTAGTTTAGCATATTCAACTTTAATTCGCTATTCAACATGTCATAAAAAATACTGATAAGATCCGTTACTAATTCTAATCAAAGTATACCCATCTATGGGCTTGCCGTCGCATTGGCACTGTATTCACCCGTAATGACAGGCACACCGATCGTCAATGCCGTTTGATCTGAATTTGTCTCTTTATGCAAAGCGATTTGAAGATTGGCTGTTTTCCCATTTTCAACGGTGATGGCTGAATGCAGCTTTCGGGTATAAAACATGTCGCTTGTCGTGCCTTTATCTTCATAATGATCCACTGCTTTGGCATCTGTCAGCCTAACCAAACGCTCAATGGCTTGACTATTTTTCGTATAACCTTGTACTTTCATACTCGTCGTAAACGCAGGGGAAATACGTGCGATCTGTGCGGAAACTTCTGCTGTCACTTGCAGCAGCTTATTTTTTTTGGTCATTTCTGTTGGCTTAGTTTCCAATATAACCATAAGCTGTTCGCCATTGCTGTCGATCTGCGTGAGACTAATTGAAACTTGTCCGCCGTATGACGGGATAACGCCAGTGACTGTTTTGCCCTCATTCTGGTTCTGCACCAGTATGCTGCTAGCTTTTCCCGGTTCCTGTGAAAACATTTGCTGAGTAAGCTCCTCCATGGCTCCTTCCTTGCCCGTTACATTCCATCGAATCGACCACTGCGCTCCCTCAGAGCTGCTTTTCATTTGGTCGTCGCTCCATAACCACAGCTCTCCCAAATCATGCTGAAGAAGCTGTTCCGCTGAAGTTGCTTCCTTCGGTTCCCTGTCGGCCTGCCACATCGCCCATGCTGCACATATCAAAATCACGAGCATCGCTAGCATGATTCCAACCTTCGTTTGTTTGGCTCGCTGCTTTGCTGACATACGGTGGCGAGCGGGAGGTGTGTTTTTCGGAATATACATTATTATTCACTCCTGTCCTCTTCCAAATGGGTAAACATCCATACACGTTTGCCTGTAGGTGAATACACTGGTTGCAGGAATGCTGGAATAAATGCTTTGAGTCTAGCCTCTCATAGCAAAATGCCAAAACAACACGCTCAAGCGCTTTATTCCCATTACACTTTGGAGGTGTCATCAGCAAATGGAACGCATTTATCCATTGCACGAAGAAGTCGTCAGTCGTTTTTGCGGGTATCCAGTATGTGTGATTATGAATGACGGCATGCGCCACTTTGGCATACTTAGCTCCTGCGAAAGCGGCAGATTGCATTTAAACGCAGGCTCCGGCGAAACGGAAGCCGCGACCGCAAATGCAAAGCCGCAAGTTTCAAAAAACAAAAAAGGCGGTAAAGGTAAAAAAGAGATGGCTCATAAATCCGCTTCAACGCAAGTTCAAACGCAAGCTTACCCTTATGATCCTTACTATTATGGAGAACGGCCTTATTATCCATGGGGCGACGCGCTCGCTCTTGATTTGGCTTCAATCGCATTCTTGTTTCTATTGCTGTAAATGGCAAAGCGGCGAGCTCAGCGGAGATGCGCCGCTTATTTATTTTATTGATGCTGCTGACAGCTTTCGCCAGTCTTTTTAATCACCGTATAGTACGCTGACACAACATATACCAATGGAGTGAGAAAGGAGTTTTCTAATGAGCACATCGATACGTTCCATTCGAGGCATTGAACGATCCTATGCATACTCCACCGTACAAGCCATTAGCCCTTATGCTTATTATCCTTATCGGGATGGCGAAGCTCAGCAAGCCCCAGAATATAACAAGAGCTTAACGCGCGATTTCCAGCAAGCTGCTAACAGTGCTGCTTCTTGGCTTAATAAGGCTAAACAAGCTCAGTACGACATCGAGCAGATAAACAAGCAATTAAGTAACGAATTGTACACGGACAAGCCAATTGCAGGCAGTTTGCATCGCCTTACTGCAATGCTCAATCAGTTGGAGGATCATTACAGAGCACATGCTGATGATTTGAAACCAGAGCTGTGGGAAAGTATTGAGCTGGCTTTGAGGCATCCCGCAGCGGAGGAGATCGGACTGCGACGCAGTACAACAGACGGCAAGTGGATTGCGGATTCTACCTATAGCATTTCATCAGAAAATAGAGATCGAACAGCTAGCCTTATTTCTGTTCAGAACGAAATCAGCAAGAGTTTGCTGCCAACTTCCATCCATATGGAGCAAAAACAAAAGCTGTCGTACTCTTCCAGCCGTATGCAGAGGCTAATGCTTGGATCAGAAGGTATGCTTACTGGCATAAAATATGCACTTACCTATGCCGAGCAGCATAAGGCCGTTGATCTGCTCCAGTCACCTCTAACATCAACTCTTCCTTACGCTGCTTACTACAGTTCTATGCAAACCTACTCGCCAATTCCATATGTTGGATTAGTCTTGAATCGGTTCCTTTAAAGTTAAATCCGAAAGGGCATGCCACGTTCGCAAAGCTGCTTCTTGTCACTCTATGTAAGTGATATATTCGGCTCCGTACCGACTATATCCTCCCGTTTTATATAATAAAAACCTTTATTTTCACTAAATTCCATGTTAAGGGATAAGAACGACCTCAATGATATCACCCGCTTCTGCTCCTCTCGAGCCTGACGGAATGATTGCTAATCCTTCTGCATCCGGAATGGAAGCCATCATACTCGATTTGGAATAGGCTAGCGGGTCAGCATCCAAGCTTCCATCTTCCGTGCTGATGAGTGTTGTGCGCACAAAACGATCATGGGGACTTGGCTTATTCACAGCTGTCCGCAGTTTTGCTTTTACTTTACGAGGCAATGCTTCACTTGCTCCCTGCAATCGCAGCAGCACCGGACGAACGAATAATTCAAATCCAACAAAACAAGCACCGGGATTGCCGGACAAGGCGAGCAGCAGCTTGCCGTTAAGCATTGCCGCTGACGTTGGACTGCCCGGTCTCATCGCAACTTTGTCGAAGAACACTCGGCTTGCATCTTCGCTGCCAGATACACTATTGTTCTTTATCGACCTTATGATGTCTGACATGACATCAAAGTCCCCTACAGATACACCGCCTGTTGTGACAATCAAATCAACATCATCCCATACACTCGCCAAAGCAGCCTCAACAGCATCAGGCTTGTCTTCCAATGATCCGCACATAACCGCTACTCCGCCGCTCTGCTCCACCATAGCAGCGACCATAAAGCTGTTGCTGTCGCGGATCTGCCCCGCCGCCAGCGGAGCCTCGACCGCCAGCAATTCGCTGCCGGTCGCAAATATCGCTACGCGCGGGCGCTTGCCAACCGCCACCTCGGCATAGCCGAAGGTGGCTAGCAGCGCAATATGTCCCGGTCGCACAAGCGTCCCGGGACAAGCCAAAACGCCCCCAAGGCGAAACTCCTCGCCTTGGGGCGCAATGTGCTGGCCTGCCGCGGCGGCGTGCTTAATCAGCACCGCCGGCGAGCCATCAGCCAGCATCGCTTCCGCGGTCTGCTCAAGCATGACGACCGCGTCAGCCCCCATAGGCACAGCCGCGCCAGTCATGATGCGCACGGCAGTGCCCTTCTGCACGGTCGCAAGGGCGAGCTCGCCCGCTGCAACCGAATCAACCACGCGCAGCGTCGCCGGCGTACCTGGCGACGCTGACGCGATATCTGCCGCGCGCACGGCGTAGCCGTCGAGGCCCGAGCGCGCGAAGGGCGGCCAGTCGCTTGTCGCAGCTATCGTCTGCGCAAGCCATCGGCCGCCGCTAGCCCGCAGCGGCACAAGCTCGCTGCCGAGGGCTAGCCCATCCGCAGCAGCAAGCAGCCGCTGCTGCGCTTCTTCCACCTTCACAGCCTGCCGTTTGAACCGGCTCATCTGTTTCCTCTCATTCGCCTCAATGCGATTAGCATTATCCCTACTTCCGCTCACCTCAATGCGATCAGCCTTATCTATGCCCTCATTCGTCTCACCGCGATCAGCCTTATCCATGCCCTCACTCGCCTCACCGCGATTAGCCAYATCTCTACTCCCACTCGCCTCAACGCGATCAGCCTTATCCCTACTTCCGCTCGCTTCGCCACTCTCAGTCATATTCAACCTCCGCTCATCTCGCCGCCTTACGTAACCTTCGGCAGCTTGTTCAGCATCCATTTTACAATGTATGTTAAACTATTGGCAATTACGGTCATCAAGCGCCATGAAGGAGAAGCCCATGCCATTAATCGTTCAAATTGTTGGATACAAAAATACCGGCAAAACCACATTGGTTTGCCGGCTAACAGAACGCTTCAAACAAGCAGGATATAAAGTTGGGACAATCAAACGCGACGCGCATGATTTTCAGATCGATACACCAGGAACGGATACATGGAGGCATCAAGAGGCAGGGGCTGATATAACAGCTATCACATCCTCAAAGCGTACAGCCATTATGAAACAGCATGCCGAACCGCTTCAGCTGTTAATTTCACAAATGAACGAGGCCGACGTAATTCTTATCGAAGGATTCAAAGATGCCTCCTACCCAAAAATCATTATGATTCGAACTGCGGATGATTCCGAGCTGCTCCACAGCGTACCCAACCCTCTTGCAGCCGCGGTTTGGAATGATGCCAACAGTGGAACAATAGTTCCCCCGTCCATCCCAGTAATCGATGTAGATGATATCGAGCAGCTATACCAAAAAGTATTATCGATATCCGCTAAGCAGTAGTCCTACACTTATTCGGCAATTCCTTGTCTATGTGCATAAATGGCTGCTTGCGTGCGATCATCCACATCAAGCTTATTAAAAATATTCGTAATATGAAACTTCACTGTTTTCACACCTATAAACAGCTCGTCGGCAATTTCTTGATTGGAGCGTCCCTGTGCAACCCGCTTCAATACATCCATCTCGCGCTCAGTCAGCTCATCATGCAGCGGAGCTTGCTCCTGCTGCTTTGGCTGCCGGAAGCGATTCATCATTTTAGCTGCTACCTGCGACTCCAGTACCGATTGTCCGCGAGCAGCGGCCCTTATCGCATCCGCGATCTCGGTCGCTCGCGACGTCTTCAGCAAATAACTGAATGCGCCTGCTTCAATAACAGGGTAGAGCTTGCTATCATCCAAATAGCTCGTCAATACAATTACCTTACATTCCGGGTACAGCTCGAGCAGTTTTGCTGTCGTCTCGACACCATCCATGCCATCCATAACTAAATCCATAAGTACAACGTCCGGTCTGTATGCCTGTGCTAATCGAATGCCGTCCATGCCGTTGCTCGCTTCACCGACAACCTCAATTCCATCCTCGGTATCAAGCACCGCTGCAAGTCCGATGCGCACCATTTCATGATCATCTACAAGCAGAACCTTTATAGGCCGACTCAATTGCTGGGTTGCTTCCACACCTTACACCGCCCTCATTTTTTCGTAAAGCTCATCATTATCTCTAATTATATTACATTCTCTTATGAAACATCAGTGGGCACCCAAATTTCAATGATAGTTCCCTCGCCAGGTCTTGAAATCATCTGCAAGGAGCCGCCAATTTCAATTACCCGCTCTTCCATAGTCAGTAAGCCATAGGACGTTTGCTTCTTCGCCTCAAGATCAAATCCAACGCCGCTATCCTTTAGACTCATGTGTACTTGATTGCCGAATTGAAGCAATTTGATATCCATGCTTTCCGCTTTCGAATGCCTGAGCGTATTCGATAATGCCTCCTGAGCGATGCGGAATAAATGATCCTCAGCATTAGGAGGAAGCAGGATCGTATCATCAACCTCAAGTGTAATCTTCATCGGTACTTTCTGCTTCAGCTCATCCACTAGAACAGTAAGCGCCTGCCCCAGATTTTTTCCGTCCAAGTGGACGGGCCGAAGATGTAGCAGCAACGCACGCATTTCTGATTGAGCAACGGCAGCCATTTCCTCAATAAGCTGTACCTGACGTTTGGCTCGCTCCCAATCTCGCTCAATCGTTCGACTAACAGCAGTCGCTGTCATCGATATGGCGAATAACTGCTGGCTTACTGCATCATGCAGCTCGCGCGCAAGCCGCTGGCGCTCTTCGATTACTGCGGTGAACTTGACCTTCTTCGCCCAGTTAGGATCAACCTGCTCTTGTTCTGAAATTTCGTTTTCCGTCGTCTCCCCATTGCTTAGCGTAACTGTAAATCGACGTTTTTTTTGCTGCTCGGTCAGCCGCTTCAGCGATTCCTTTAGCTTGGAGTTTTGCAAATAACCGTTTAATGTAGCAGCCGCTAAACCTGCGCCAACGAAAGCTAGTCCGATAATTGCCCATTTCCCTTGAAGCGTGAAGAGATCAACATAACCGATTCCTTGCAATATGATAACAACCAAGCTGACAATGATCAGCAGCCACAATATCGTTTCCGTTACCAGACGCTTGCGGGCCGCATGATTCGAATGGTCGCTCTTATTGCCTTGCTCCATACGGCTCACTTCCTTCTCTTCGCTATTTTAACCACGATGAAGCAAAAAACATATGAAAGAGCAGACCGCAAAACGGTCCGCTTCCTTCATAGCCTATAGTCTTATTCTTCAGTCGGAGCCTTTGTTAATGAAGTTGTTGGGTTTAGCTTGTTTTTAAGTGCTTGCAGCTGCTCATCCACTTTATTTTTTTTCTCAGCATCTGCTGCATTAAAGCTGTTCGAAGAGCTGTTATAGGAGTAAGGCGTGCGCAAAACATCTGCTTCAGCCTCTAGCTGCATAATTTTCTCTTCCATCCGGTAGAAGCCGCGTGATGCCGAACCGCTATCAATCGTGTTGTTTGTAGTCAATTGCGCCATTTGCTTTTGAGCTTTTGCTACTTGTGCACGGGAAGCAAGCTCATTGCGCTTGTTGCGAAGCTGGTAGAACTCTTCTTTCATTGCGTGCAGCTGTTGCATCAATTCCTCAGCCTGAGTCTTCGATTGTGCGTGCAAATCAGTATATTCTGTTACCTTTTGGTCAAAATAAAGCTTCTCTTCAAGCAGCTTGCGCGTATGTTCTTCTTGTCCAGCTCTTAGAGCCGCTTCTGCTTTTGATTCACGATCTGCCGCGCTGCGTACTGTTTCTTCCAAGCGCTGCTTCATCCGGCGCTCATTCGCCATTTGTTTAGCTACTGTTACTTCAGCTTGATGAATTTCAGATTCCATGTCACGCAAGTATTGATTCAACATAATAATCGGATCTTCAATTTTGTCCAATGCCTCATTTACCGATGCCTTAGTCATGTCTTTCATGCGTTTGAAAATTCCCATATTAAAAATCCCCCTTCTCGTATTTAGCAATTTTGGCTTTCAATTCTTCAATTTCACGACGTAGTGCTTTTTTCTCCAAATCATCCATCATGCTATCGAACTGTGACGATGTTGTAGGCTGGGATGAAGGTGCCGGTGCACTCCAAGAGCCTGGCGCTTGCGGCGGGTTTTTGTAAGGACCGCCGAAAGGCGAATTTGTATGTTGATCGAATCCAGGGTTATAACCTCCGCCATAACCGTTTCCGTTTCCGTTACCAAAGCCGTTTGGACCAAAGCCGGAGTAGACCGGCGGTTCTTTAGGAACAACCAAGCCTGCAATAATATAGATCAGAATAACAGCTCCGCTTGTGAAGATCGTAACGACTATAAGTAGAATCCGCAGCAGCGTCGCATCCACATTCAACATTTCTGCTAATCCACCGCAAAGACCGAATAATTTTTTGTCTCGAGAAGATCGATACAGTTTTTTCAAGACGACCATCCCTCTTTCTCAAGCTTACGTTTCAGCTGCTCAAGCTCTCGTTCAATAACTGACTGCAATGTGTTGCCCGCTTCGGATACGAATTCTTGACCCATTTTGCGAATGTCGCGAAGACTCTTTGCTTCATGCTCCATGCCGCTTATACGATCCTCCAGCTTTCTAAACACAGAACCCGATTGAATGCCTTGATCACCGAAGCCGCTCGTATATCGAGCGTTCATTCGTTGTTGAAGCCTTAGTGATTCCATACGAGCTGCATAATATTCACGCTTGTCATATACCGATTGGTATTCGCTGCGCATCTCGCGCAGCTGTTCTTCAAGATCAAGCGTGTTTTGACGGCTTTGCTCGAACAGCTCACGGTATTGAATTGAACGCTCTTCGCAGCTAGCTTTCTCATGCAATGCGATTCTTGCCATTTGCTCCTCGCCAGCCTTCAGAGCTGTCAACGCTTGATTCTCACGGCGTTCCTTTTGCTCTTCAGCTTGCAGCCATTGTGCTTTCAGGTGATTGCTATGTCCTGCATACTGCTGATACAACTTCTCAGCTTGGATAATATCTTCTCTTGTCGACCAGAGGAATTGATCAATCAACCGTACTGGATCCTCTGATTTCTCAAGCCGTTCATTTAATGTAGCGACAGTAATGTCGCGAACTCGCTTCATAATGCTCATTCAATGTCCTCCTTAACGTTTTGCGGTGCAAAACCAGCTTCATCTATCTTTACATTTTATAATGATTCGCAGCAACTAGAATGCTCTGCGTTTGTCTTTCTTAAAGAGGCTCACACCAGCAACGATTAAGCCGATTGCTAGAAGCAGTAAGATGATACCGCCGAGTTTACCGAAAATCATCATGCCGCCGATTGCAATAAGTATTCCGCCAATCCATTTCTTATTGTTCGACCAACCGACAACCCCCAATCCGATTAGTATGAACGGGAGCAAAAATCCGAATATTGCACCAAAATGAACTCCGACAAAATTAAGTACCGCGATACTGCCGACGATGACAAGCAACACGCCCAAAGCGCTTTTTCCATTCATCTCCATTTCCAACTCCTTTCGACTATTAGAATTTATTCATTTTTCTTTTCTTGCCTTACGTGTGTTGCTCTTGCTTATGTACTTAGTTTAGATCAATTTCTCCTTTTATAAAACGGACTTTCGGCGGTTTTCTCACTAGACTTAGGTCGAGTGGGCAGCCCGCCTCTAGGGTCAAATGCGGGTTAATACCCATATTTTACAGCTTAAACTACTAATATCCCTGTGTTACGTTATTATCACACAGGAGGTGTATACGCTGCCAATGAAAAACTATTCCATTAAGAAACTCATTGTAGCTGGCTTTTTGACTACCGTATTATTAAATACTGGGACCATTCCTTTCCAAACAAATGGACATGTCTATGCAGCATCATCATCGGTGGAGAAAATAATTGCAACAGGAATGAAATACTTAGGGACACCCTATGAGTTCGGCTCTGATCGAAGCACAACGAAAACATTTGATTGTTCAGATTTCACCAAACACATATTTGAAAAAGCAGCGGGCGTAACGCTTCCTTCTACCTCTGCTCTGCAAGCAGCTTATATTAAGAAAAATTCAGCGATTCAAACAGACTGGAAAAACCTAAAGCGCGGTGACCTCATGTTCTTTATGTCCTATCACGGAAGCAGTACGGCAGGTTATTCGCGTTTAACGAAGTCAAAACAAACGATTACTCATGTAGGCGTTTATTTAGGCAACGGAAAAATGCTGGATACTTATTCTAAGGAAAGCGGCGGTGTACGAATCGACAACATCGACAATACGCATTGGGAGTACCGTTTTGTTTTTGGCGGAAGCGCTCTCTAGCCGTTTTCTTATCATTAAAAAGTGCCGGTCCAGCAACGAAAGCGCATGGCCGGCACAATTTATAAGCTTTGAAGCTTATTTGCTTGTAAGAAATTGATCGAATTGCTTTTGCTTCTCCGCTATTATTTTCTCGATACCTGCCGCTTTCAGCCTCTCGATATACTCGGGCAGTATTTTATCCACATCTACAGATCCTGTTTCAAGCGCAGTTTGGTACTGCCTATCCACATTGCCGACCGCAGCTACTTCAGCCCTTACCGTATCTCCATTAAATACGAAGCCAAGACCTGGTGAAATTTTTGCCTCTTGGTTAAATTGTTTGAAGCTATTCCACTTCATTGGGTCTTCACTTTCCCATACATAATTTAAAAACTGATTGCCGAACATCCAAGTGGTTCCTGGATTATAATTTTGCGTATACTCCGTAGGCCTAATCACATTCTCACTAACCTTTATATAATGCCTGCCTTCAATTCCGTAGTTCAATAAATTGTTTAAGTAAACATCCGTATGCAGCAGATTAATAAACATCATCGCTCGCGCTGGATCTTGTGAGGTCGAAGAGATAGCCAGCATGGCCCCCGCGGTCTCTGACGTTGCTATCGTCTTCACATTTAACGGCAGCTGTGCAAGCTTTCCAATCATACCCGTCTGAATCGCCAGCTCTTCACTTTTGCCGGGCTTCAATGCGCCAGTTATTGAAAAAACATCGCCGGATCTCAGCGCCTCGCTGTTCATCGTCTGATTCGTAGCCGCATCTTTATTAATGTACCCTTTTTGAAAAAACTTGCGTGTTATGTGCAGTGTATCTATATAACGTCCCACTTCATAGGCAGGCAAAACCTTAGTGCTTTCTCCATCCTTCAAAATGACCCCAGGAATCGATGTATCTCCTAATGCATCAAAATTCCCAATGTAATGTGTATTAAATGATTCCCCCATCTTCAGATAAAGGGGGGTGATCTCCGGCTTTTTCTCTCGGACAATCTGATAAACTTCATCTAAATCTTCTATACTTTTCACTTTAGTCATATCTATTCCAAGCTCTTCAGCTATATCCGCGCGATAGATAATGCCTCCCTGCGCAGCAAGCTCCTTGTTTGTTGGAACGGCATAATTATGTCCCTCAATCTTGGCGCCTGCCAGAAATACAGGGTCAAGCGATTGCAAAATGCCTTGGCCATACTGATCTAAAAGCTCATCAACGACTAAGAAAGCACCTTTTGACACATTAATCGCGTGTTTATTCCATTGCGCTGTAAATAAAATATCAATCTTTTCACGTGATGCGATCATCAGATTGACTTTATCGTCCCACGGTCCCCAGTCAATTGGAATAAGGTCTATTTTTGCATTTATTTTCGTTAATAAGTAGTCATTCATGGCCGCTTCTATTTCTTCTTCATCTTTCTGCGGTGCACCTGTATATACAAACTTAAGCGTATACGCTTTTAATTGATGAATGTCAGAGTTATCAGCTTCATCCATTTCTCCCGTATCTAATGAAACGCTTTCATTATTGATTTCAAGTTGGCTCTTGGATTCACTGTTGCTCCATTCCGGTTCTGTGCCTGATTCATTTGAACAAGCTATGACTAGAAAGAAGCAGGTCAGCAGGAGCATCCTTGCACGCATCAAATGGTACATCGATCGAGTCATACCCGCATAGCCCCCTACTGCATGGATGAATTGCATTTGTTAGCTTAATTGTAAGGAATACACAAAAAATTGCAAGCAAGAAAAACCCGCGCCTTTAGAAGGCGCGGGTTTCATTGATCGTAACAACAGGTTGTTTACTTACTGGCTAGGAACGCATCAAATTGCTTTTGTTTCTCCGCAACCACTTTATCAACGCCTGCTTCCTTCAATTTCTTATCATATTCAGCTAACGTTTTATCGACGTCGACCGAGCCTGTTTCAAGCGCTCTTTGATATTGACGGATTACGTTTSCCAATGCTCCAACTTCCGATTTCACTGGCTCGCTGTCGAATACGAAACCAAGGCCTGGAGAAACCTTCGCATTTTGGTTGAACTCTTTAAATTTGGCCCACTTATCTGGGTCCTCTGTATTCCAAACATAGTTCAAGAACTGACTGCCGAACATCCAAGCCGAGCCTGGGTTATAGTTAGCTGTATTTCCTGTAGCTGTTATGATTTCTCCACTGCGTGTATAATGGTCGCCTTCAATACCGAAGTTAAGCAAGTTATTGATTTCCTTGTCAGTATGAAGCAAATTAATTAACATCATCGCACGGTCTGGGTCCTTAGAAGTGGAAGAGATTCCTAGCATCGAACCAGCAGTTTCAGATGTGGCGACTGTTTTTTCTGTCATCATGATTTGAGCAAGCTTCCCAGTCAGGTTAGAAGCGCTTGCAATCTCTGCGTCCTTGCCTGGTTTCATTGGCTCAATTGTAGAGAATACGTTGCCTGCCTTCCAAGCGTCTGCTGAAGCAACTTGTGTAGTCGCAGCATCTGCGTTAATGTAACCTTTCTTGAAATAGTCACGAGTCAGATTTAAATATTGCTTGTAGCGGTCAAGCTGCTCCATAGGCATCACTTTAGTATCGTCTTTATCTTTAAGAATGGCGCCAGGAATCGTTGAATCGCCCAAGAAGTCGTAATTGGCGAAGAAGTGCGAGTTGAAAGCGCCTGCCGTTGTATACAGCGGAATTAATTCCGGCTTTTTCTCCTTAACGACGGCATATACAGCATCAAGATCTTCTGGTGTTTTCACATTGCTCATATCAATGCCGAGCTCATCGGTAACATCTTTGCGGTAGACGATTCCGCCAGCAGCCGCGAGTTCCTTGTTCGTTGGAACACCGTAGTTTTTGCCGCTAATTTTTGCCCCCTCCAGAAACGCAGGGTCTAATGAATCTTTAATGCCTTGACCGTATTTATCAATCAGGTCACCTAGATCCAGAAATGCGCCTTTGGCAACATATTTAGCATGACCATTCCACTGCGCCGTGAACACAATGTCCACTTCTTCCCTCGAAGCAACCATCAAATTGATTTTATCATCCCATGCACCCCAATCAATTGGCCTGAGATCAATCGTTGCGTTGATTTTTTCAGTAAGCAGCTTGTTGAGTGCTTCTTCTACTTTTTTCTCATCCGTTTGCGGTGTGCCAGGATATACGAGAGAAATCTGATATGGCTTCAAATCTGATGCTGGCGGCTCTTCATCCTTAGTGACTGGTTTATCTGTTTCGGCAGCTGGCGCTTTTGTTGGCTCTGCGTTGTTTTTCCCGTTGTTTCCTGAACATGCGGATACAATCAGTACGATGGACATCAGCATGAGAAGAAGCATCGATGTTTTTTGTTTAACTTGCTTCATAGCGGGTGGACCTCCCTCAAAAATTTGGATTATATGCTAAATCGGCGTTGCCGATTACAGCCGTATGATTGCTGATAGCCATGAATTCAACCTTTTACAGCGCCGACAGTCAGCCCTTTTACAAAATATTTTTGAAAGAACGGATATGCAAAAATGATAGGACCGATTCCAACAACAACCATTGCCATACGAACCGTCTCGCTCGGAAACTTAAAGGTGCCTCCAGCCGCAATAATAGCCGCCGCCGCCGTACTGTTATTAGCTAAAAACTGAATGTTCAGCATCGTCTTATACATGAGGTATTGAACAGTTATGTTCGATTCCTTCGTTATGAACACAAGGCTGAGGAACCAATCATTCCAATACGTTAACGTCTGGAAGAGTGCTACTGTGGCAAGTACCGGAAGCGATAACGGCAAAACAATTTTGAAAAAGATCGTCAGCTCTCCCGCTCCATCAATTTTTGCAGACTCCAGAATGGCAACAGGAATGGTCGTTTGGAAAAACGTTCGAATGATTAGAACAAAAAACGCAGCAACTAAAAGCGGTACAATAAGAGCCATTATCGTATCCTTCAAATCGAGCATTTGAACATATACGAGATACCAAGGAACTAAGCCCCCTGAGAAAAGCATCGTAAAAAATACGAAGAAGGTAAAAAACTTGGCATGAGGAAAGTCTGATCTGGATATTGGATAAGCGTACAGCGCCATGATCATTAAGCTAAGTGAAGTTCCGACAATCGTTACAAAGATAGAGATACCATAGGATCGAAAAATTTGGGTCGCATCCTTAAATAGGAACTGGTACGCTGCCAAATCAAACTTTGATGGAATAAATTGATACCCTTCCCTGACAACTGTACTTTCATCGGAGATCGAAACCATAATAATTAAAATGAGCGGTACGATACAAAGCAACGAATACACTATAAAAAATATATTGATGCCTAGAGAAGCCGGAAGTGATAATTGGTTTTTGATATTAGATCCGGAAGGTATTTTCTCAATCTCAGCTGCTTCCATAGGATCACCTCCAAACAAAATTTTCGTAAATATACTTCGATTGCACGACTCTAAAATAACGCATTATCTTTATTAATTCGGCGGACCACCCAATTCGAGAAAAATACTAATGCGAAGCCGATTACGGATTGCAGCAACCCTGCCGCTGAGGATAAGCCAATATCACCAACCGTTAGGAATGTGCGATAAACATAGGTGTCGATAACATTCGTTACCGGGAACAACACACCCGATTCTCTTGGCACTTGGAAAAACAAACCGAAATCCGCGTTAAATATTTTTCCGATCTGGAGCAGCGTCATAATCGTAATGATCGGCATGATGAGCGGGATCGTAATACTCGTCATTTGCTTCCACTTGCTTGCTCCGTCTATGGTTGCGGCTTCGTAATACTCATCATCTATGCCAATGATGGCTGCCATATAAATGACGGTAAAGTACCCCATGCTTTTCCAGGTGTTAACGATTGGCAAAATGTAAGGCCATACTTCCTGAGTGAAATACCATTGAACCTGTTCAAGTCCAAGCGCCGGCAGCAGCGAAGTGTTCAAATACCCATGCTGATCGCTCAAGAAGCCATAGACCAAATAACTAATGACGACCATCGATAAAAAGTAGGGCAGGAACATAATCGTTTGATGAAGCTTAGCGAGAAAACGGCTTCTGATTTCATTAAGCATGATTGCAAAAGAGAGCGGGAATACCAAGTTCAATACGATAAAACCTGAGTTGTACAGCAGCGTATTCCTTGTAATGATCCAAGCGTCTGACGTTTTGAACAAATACTCAAAATTTCTTAACCCGCTCCAGGCGCTTCCAAATATTCCATCCGCGTAATTAATGTTTTTGAACGCAATTATGATTCCGAACATCGGAATGTAATTGTTCAGCAGCAGCAATACGATGGCTGGCAGCATCATTAGGTAGAACATCCAATACTTGCGAAAAATACGGAGTTGAGACATTTTTTTCATTGAACTCTTCGGAATATAGGCAGCTGTTGTTATCGCTTCCGACGTATGTTTCGCCAACGCCTTCCCCCTCCTCTTTCTAAAACTCTTGTGTTTCATCTAGGTATAATTGTATAAAAAAAAGACGCCGACATCTGTCGGCGCCGTGACCATATTAACGGTACAGTGACTTTTCAATCATACATCCTGAAAGTTTTTACGATACTCTTGCGGTGTAAGCCCTGTCGTTTTCTTAAACAGCTTAGAAAAGTGCGAGAAATTACTATATCCCACGTTTATGGCAATATCACTTATTCGGTTATTTGTTTTTTCAAGCTCGATTCTCGCCTTAGCTATACGCATTCGAACCAAATAATCCGTTAAAGAGTAACCCGTTTCCCTTCGGAACAAACGAGATAAATAAGCTGGATTCAAATAAACAGACTCTGCCGCTTGCTCACGACTGAATTCCTCTCCCATATGCTCTTCCATGTAGCGCTGAACCTTCTCCACAACTTGTGACACGTCCTTGCCGTTTTGGTTGGCATAGTCCGTTATCTGCTGGCTCAATTGCTGTGTCCATGTTCGCATGCGCGGCAATGATTTGAGAATGTTCTCGCCTACCTCCCATTCTCTATGTACAAACACGTCCGTCATTTGTACCGACTTTTTATTCAACCATTGGAACACCATATTCATATATCCATAATAAAACGATGCCATATGGGTATAATCAACTTTCAGCTCTAACATCTGGTCGAAGCATTCATCTATTCGCAAGGACAACTCCGTCTGCTTGCCGGACTCCAGCAATAGTGCCCAGTCAGCGAAGGGGGCTTGCTGAAGTGTATTCAGTCCTTGCTTCTGTGTATGATCACGCTCCATTATAATCGCACAAGTATTGCTGACGTTGCTTCTCTCTAAGGTAAGCAGCGTTTGTATTGTAGTACGGAGCTGCTTCACTTCCGCTGCTTCACTTATATAACAGGATAACGAGCAATTCAGCATCGTTTTACATTGATCAATAAATGTTTTGCATCTGGCATGCAGATCATTATTGCCTTGCTTGTCATCGAACACTCCACTATAAAATATTGCATATAAAATCCCGCTGCCATCTTGAACAATATGGCCAGATTCACCTTGAAGCACGATCTCTTCAGCTGCATTCTTAATACCATATGTCATGATCTCCTCATCACGGGCCGACCATTCCTCCCGCCACTGCTCGATGCTGATAAGCACGACGCGAATCAAACTGTCCGATTCAAGCGGTAAACCATAGGTTTGCAATGAGAAATTGAGCTGCTGCGATGCCGCTGATAAACGATAGTGAATGATATCTTGCCAGAACCGCTCAATTAATATAGGCTGCTGCTTGCTCCATTGCTCATAAAATAAGTTGTAAGTCCCGCGAATTTTTGCCAGTTGCTCCAAATCACGAGCTTTTTCCAGCGCCTCATTCACACATGCTTTTAGAGCGTTATGATCAATCGGCTTGAGCAAGTAATCGAAGCAGTCAAGCTGAACCGCCTGCTGCGCATATTTAAAATCCGCATGACCGGTCAAAAAGATTGTTACGCTGGAAGGGGAATGCTCATTCGCCCACTCTAGCAATTCGATTCCGCTTTGATTTGGCATATCAATATCCGATATCATAATGTGAATCGTATGCGCAGTCAGCAACGCCTGGGCCTCTTCCGCATCTATAGCCGTATAAATACTCGCAATCGGCAGCGTTGACCAGTCTATGCCATTCACGATGCCTCGAATTGCTATCTCCTCATCATCTACAACCAATAAGTTATACAACTGCTTTCACTCCCTCAGTAAGCTTAGGAAATACGATAACGACAATTGCTCCAGTGCCCTCCGCTTGATTGCGGAAAGTAATTGATGTCCGCTCGCCATACAGCAGCTGTAGTCTATGAATAACATTCATGATGCCTAAGCTGCTCGATTCCCCTTCCTGCAGCGGTTCTTTGTTTTGCAGCTTCTCCAGCACCTCAGGACTAAAGCCCGTACCATTGTCGCTGATCGATAACGTAAATCCATGCTCGGAGTCCATTTCCGCACATATTTTGATTTGGAAAAGCTGCCGCCTGTTTTTGAACCCATGAATGATGGAGTTTTCTACAAAAGGCTGAATGGTTAATGCAGCAATTGGATAATGCAAAATGTCATCGATTCCCTCATAGGTACATTGCAGCTTCTCAGGGAACCTAATCTTTTGAATCGTCATATAGTTTTCGATATGCATTAGTTCTTCCTTAAGTGTAATCGTGTCCCGATTGGCTTTCATAATAAATCGGAAATAATCAGCGAGATGCAGCGACATCTTTTTCACCGATTCCGTATCGCCTAATGCTGCTAAATTATAAATAATATTTAAGCTGTTCATATAAAAATGCGGATTAATTTGCGCTTGGAGCTGCTTAAGCTCTCCTTGTTTTACGCGGAGCTGCTCCTCGTAAACATCAATTTTCAAGGTTTTAATTTGTTCAGCCATGATGTTGAAGGTGTTTCCTAGAAACTCAAATTCAAGCGATTTGTTTTTCTTCAATCTAACATCCAGCATTCCTAAAGAGATTTTCTTCATTCCTAGAATAAGCTCATGCAGCGGCTTAAACAGCATATTCCTCATAAAGAACAAATAAATAAGCAAAATAGCTAGAAACCCAATTGGAGCAAACAACGTCGCATTTCTAAAAAATAATAAATTACGCAGCAGCGTCCGCTCTGGTATAACGACTCGATAAGCGATATCCACCATTTCGCTCATTCTATTCATAACAAGATAGGTTTCGCCTGTATTTCGATCAGTTAGCGATTCATACGGTTTCTTCGATATTTTATAGCTGAGTTCCAGCGGCGCTAAGTTTTCCGTCAATGACTGAACAAGTTGATCGCCAGCGCGTAAATAAATGCCGTTATGGCCGATATCTCCGTCACTCCATTGAATCGATAACATTCTGTTTATATCCTGTACTTTAATGATTGCGCCGACGTATAAATCATCTGACACCTTAATGAAATTAATCAAAAAAAACTTCCCTGGCAACCGCTCATCTGCTCTGACCTCCCATAAATGTTGATCATTCATAAGCAGATTTTCTTCCTTTGTCATTGAATCCATATGCGTCTTTATTATTTTTTTTGTATCGTTATATACGCTTTTTGTTCCAAAAATAATATCTTTATCGTGATATAGAAATACAGCATCAATCAGATTATAGACACCAACGTCGCGATTTAGCTTCCCATCAATTCTAATTTTCGTTAACGTATAACCGTCACTATCCATAGGGAAGGACATTAGCAAACCTACGTCGGTATCAAGCACTGACATTTTATAAAGATAATCATTAATCTGCAATAGATTTTGATCCGTTTGTCCCACGTAAATATCGAGTGTGTTTCGATAGGTCTCAGATACTTTCTCTCGAACGATCTCACGTGAGTAACTGTTGTTAATGAGCATATAAATAACTACCGGCAGCATAACTGCCATAAACCCAATAATAAGACGAGTTCTAATCGATTTACCGAACCTCACGCTCCGCTTCCCCCTAATATCGATTGAATCATAATCATATTACCATTTAAAGCGTTTTCTTGAAATCACTTAAAATCGATATGCCTACCCTTTTTTCAAATCTATTTAAAACATAAAAAAGCGCATATAGGATTTTCACCCCACATGCGCCAACGTCATTCTTTTTTAAATCTCGACTTTCTTTTTTAACAAATAAATCATTAGAAACAAGTAACCTAAAGTAAACGCTAAATCCAGTAAAAATGGTCCGAATAAAAAATCCACATTAAATGATGAACCAAAGGTTACTGATCCGCTATTCGATTGAGGTACATTGACTGAAACTATACCCATCATACCTTCTCTTTGGTCAAATAACTGATACGTTAACCAAGAAGCAATGCTTTGTACTCCAAAGAAAAAGACAATCCCGATCCATGTAGAATGCTTCACTCGGAAGCTGCGTGCCACTGTAATGGAACATAGAATCGAGAGCATAAAGGAGGTGTACATCCAAATATAGCTTATTACCATTCCGAATAAAGCGCCGTTCTCTAAAGAAACATGTTCTTTAAAATATTGAATATCCATATCCGAAAAAGCAATGAAGATCGCGATATGAATAGCTGCTATAATCAAAACGAGCAGCATGATGATCCAGCCTAGAAGGATAGCAGCACCTATTCCATTGATTGGGTGCAGCGGCAGTAAGCGCCGGCTGTAGGATTTAATGTTTCGTTCAAACGTCCGACAGCAATGGATGAACAACAAGATAAAGACCATTACATAGCCGAAAATACTAAACGCAGTAATAAGACCTTCATCCCAGTTGCGCGTCAATCCCGTAATACTGAACGCTGCTTCTAGTATGATAAAGATTGCAAGCGTGCTGAGGATACCATCGTTGCTTCGCTTCCAATCGTATTTCAACAGCTTAATCATTCCCCAAACACCGCCTTAAACATTTCATCAACGCTTTTACCGTGAGTCAGTCGTATATTTTCTACCTCATCCTGCAATACAATCTTACCCTCGCGTATGAAAACAACTTCATCGAAGATCCGCTCAATATCGCGTACAAGATGGGTTGAAATGATTAAGCTGCTTTCTTCGTTATAGTAGTTAACAATCGCATCCAAAATTTTCGTTCTTGCTACTGGATCTACGCCTCCGATTGGCTCATCAAGCAAATACAGCCTCGCATTTCGTGATAATACGAGTGTAAGCTGAAGACGTTCATTCATCCCTTTAGATAACGCGCTTACCCGATCGCGTTTATTCAAATTCATGAAAGCAAGCATTTCATCTGCTTTCTTATGATCAAAATCGGCATAAAAATCCTTATAAAAATCTATTGCGTCCTCTACGCGCATCCAACTCTCTGTGAGCGGTTGATCCGGCATAAAAGATGTAATTGCTTTTGTCTCGTTGCTTACAAGTTGCCCGTTAATCGTTACCGTGCCTGAACCTGGATGAATGAGTCCTGCAGCTATTTTCATCAATGTGCTTTTGCCACTGCCATTGCTTCCTAACAGACCAACAATCTTGCCAGGCGCCAACGTGAGTGATACTTGGTCTAACGCCTTTTTGCCGGCGAATGACTTTGATACCTCAGTCAGCTTCAAAATGCTTTCCACAGTCCTATCACTCCTTTTCTTTATCTTCTTCTTTTACGGCTTGTGAAACGATCGTTATGATATCGTTATTTGCAAAGCCCAGCTCCTGCATCCCTTGAATAAAGCGACCTAGCAAATCTCCTGCCATTTCTTTTTTGATATCCATTATTTTCGACTCCTCACTAGTGACATATCGGCCAAGCCCGCGCTTCGTTTCGACGATTTGTTCTCGCTCAAGCTCCTGAAAGGTTCGTTGTATCGTATTCGGGTTGATTTGTAGCTCTAATGCAAGTTCTCGTACCGCTGGTATTTTATCCCCAGCCTTCAACTTGCCAATGACAATTTCTTTCTTAATATAATTCATGATCTGCAAGTAGATTGGCAAATTATTATCAAATTCTATGCTCACAATATGTCCTTCTCCCCTCAACTGCCCACTCGAAAACGTTGCATGTTAGGCAATATCCCGTTTTTTAAACGTAACAAAGCTAATGACCAAAAACAAACACACATATGCTGCACACACAACACTCGGGAATAACATTCCGCCAGATGACGATTCATTACCTGTAAACAACGATAGATCTGTATTCATAAATAGTAGATATTTGGAGAAATCGTAGCTTGATAATAACATTTTCATTAAGCCTTCCAATAAGACAGCAGTCATGCCTATTCCTATTGTCGCTCCAGATGATCTTGTTAAAATGCCGAACATAAACGTTAAAGTTACATAGATGGTTGTATAAACCGTTTGAAATAACATTGATTTCGCAACATCCAACCAGGATACTTCCCCTGTCGCTTCAAATCCAAATGCGATTCCTCCTGCCGCAAGAGCAGCAGCTATTGTGAAAATGATGAGGGAACAAACAAACAATATAACTGCTGTATATTTTGATGCTAAAATTTTGCTTCTACCATGAGCTCGTATGAGCAAAAACTTAACTGTTCCTAATTGATGTTCCTTTGCGACAATACCAGCTGTGAAAATAATGGCTATAATCGTTACGATCTGTCCGACTCCATTTGTTGCCATGATCGATCCAGCAAATTCTAGCATAGTTGGATATTGATCGCCAGACATTTTCCATATTAAATAGGTGAAACCTACAATCGTAAGGAGCATTACTGCGTATGCAATGAAGAAGCTGCGTTTCTTTGACATTTTCAACCATTCGTTTAATACTAGTCCGTTAAAATTAAGCAATGCGACTACCCCCAGTCCATTTCAAAAACTCGTCTTCCAGTGATATCTTCGTTTCAGTAATTCGATAAATTTTAATATTGTCTTCCCCTAGCTTGCTTACAACCTGAGGAATAAGTTCATTCTGAAGAGCTAATACAAGCTCGCTGCTATCTTTTAAAAGCTGAATAACCTCAACCCCATCTATACTTGTAGAAATCTGGCTTGCTCGCTCAATATCATCTACACGAACAACAACGGATAGTTGCTTGGATTGCTCTTCCTTATCGCTTAGTGAACGATGAGTCACATATTTACCTTCTTGAATAACAACGACTCGGCTGCACATGAGCTCCATTTCAGAGAGCAGATGACTCGATACAAGAATCGATATCCCTTCTTGGACTGCTATTCTTTGCAAATATTGTCTCATTTCACGAATGCCTGCTGGATCTAAGCCATTAGTTGGTTCATCCAGTATTAACAACGATGGATTGTCTAATAGTGCTTGTGCAATGCCTAGACGCTGCCTCATTCCAAGAGAGTATGCTTTTACTTTCTTGTTCATTGCTGCCTCTAAACCTACCAGCTCCGTAACTGCTTTTATCCGTTCTTCCGTAATGCCTGATGACATTCTCTGATATTGCTTTAGATTATCATACCCTGTCATATATGGATAAAACTCGGGATTTTCTATAATAGCTCCGATATGCCTAATGGCTCCTGTAAAATCATTACGTATGCTTTTTCCTTGAATAAGCACATCACCCTCGGACATTTGAATCAAACCAACAATCATTCGGATTGTCGTTGTTTTGCCTGCACCATTTGGCCCAAGCAACCCTACGATTTCTCCCTTGTGAATATCAAATGACATTCGATCTACGATTGCTTTGCCTCCAATACGTTTGGTTACATTTTTTAAAGAAAGTACGGGGATTGTTCCCTTTATTTCAGAAGATGATTTCATCATTTCCTTACCTCCATCGTCTTAGTGTTCTAGTTAAATAGTACACTAGGTCTAAACAGATGTAAAGGGGAAATTTTCAGGTCGATTTTACCTATTATAAAACTAAAACACAAAAAAACTCTTAAGATCATAATGATCTTAAGAGTTTGTGTTAGAAAAGTTGGTGCCGATGAGAGGACTCGAACCTCCACGGTTTCCCTCACGATTTTGAGTCGCGCGCGTCTGCCATTCCGCCACATCGGCATTTCAGTAAAGATGGCGTGCCCTAAGAGATTCGAACTCCTGGCCTTTTGATTCGTAGTCAAACGCTCTATCCAGCTGAGCTAAGGGCACATATTTGTTGCAAAGAGAAATCTGTGGAGGCGCCACCCAGACTCGAACTGGGGGTAGAGCTTTTGCAGAGCTCTGCCTTACCACTTGGCTATGGCGCCAAATAAATGGAGCGGAAGACGGGAATCGAACCCGCGACCCTCGCCTTGGCAAGGCGATGCTCTACCGCTGAGCCACTTCCGCATATAAATGGCTGGGGATTCAGGGATCGAACCTGAGAATGACGGAGTCAAAGTCCGTTGCCTTACCGCTTGGCTGCAGCAGGAATTGAACCCACACCAAAGGTTTTGGAGACCTTTGTTCTACCTTTAAACTATGCCCCTAAGGTAAAAAATGGTGGAGGATGATGGATTCGAACCACCGAACTCAGAGAGAGCAGATTTACAGTCTGCCGTGTTTAGCCACTTCACTAATCCTCCATGTGGTGCCGTCGAGAGGACTTGAACCCCCAACCTACTGATTACAAGTCAGTTGCTCTACCAGTTGAGCTACAACGGCATATTCACTTGTGTTGCTTGTACTGCATCAATGGTGGCTCGGGACGGAATCGAACCGCCGACACGAGGATTTTCAGTCCTCTGCTCTACCGACTGAGCTACCGAGCCTGATGTTGTTTTTAAGTGGCGGAGCTGACGGGATTCGAACCCGCGGTCTCCTGCGTGACAGGCAGGCATGTTGGGCCACTACACCACAGCTCCACATCATGTTCTCGGAAAGTTCCGAAAGGTAAAGAATTTGGTTGCGGGGGCAGGATTTGAACCTGCGGCCTTCGGGTTATGAGCCCGACGAGCTACCGGGCTGCTCCACCCCGCGTCATTATTATTGATTAAATGGTGGAGGATGACGGGATCGAACCGCCGACCCTCTGCTTGTAAGGCAGATGCTCTCCCAGCTGAGCTAATCCTCCATGTTGAGCGACCTTTATATCTTATCATAGGTCAATCTTTTTTGTCAATCTTTTTTTAAAAGAAAAGTTGGTGACCCGTAGGGGACTCGAACCCCTGTTACCTCCGTGAAAGGGAGGTGTCTTAACCACTTGACCAACGGGCCTTGCTGGCAGAGAGGAAGGGATTCGAACCCTCGAGACCCGGTTAGAGCCTACACGATTTCCAATCGTGCTCCTTCGACCACTCGGACACCTCTCTACAATGGCTCCCCGAACAGGACTCGAACCTGTGACAACTCGATTAACAGTCGAGTGCTCTACCAACTGAGCTATCAGGGAATATTAAGCATTCAAAGCAAGTTGCGCCCTGAAAACTGGATACGAAAGATTAGGCTTGCTGAAGCCTTTTTAGCTGCTGTCTACTGGATGTATGGGTCACAGTAAACGTGTTTAGGATAAGCCCTCGACCGATTAGTATTCGTCAGCTACACACATTGCTGTGCTTCCACCCCGAACCTATCAACCTCGTCGTCTTCAAGGGGTCTTACATAC